>CANHLV010000186.1 GCA_947461495.1 Chitinophagaceae bacterium | reverse complement strand
TATCCAGCTTATCCAGCTTATCCAGCTTATCCAGCTTATCCAGCTTATCCAGCTTATCCAGCTTATCCAGCTTATCTCAACTTCAACGTCACAATCGCCAATGCCACACTCAAAATTGTAACAATCCAAAACCTCACAGCAATCTTACTCTCATGAAAACCTTTTTTCTGATAATGGTGATGAAGCGGGCTCATGAGAAAAACTCTTCTTCCTTCGCCATATTTCTTTTTTGTGTATTTGAAATAACTCACTTGAATCATCACGCTCAAATTCTCCACTAAAAACACCATACAAAAAATCGGAATCAATAATTCTTTTCTAACAATTATAGCCAGCGCTGCGATGATGCCACCTAAGGCTAGACTACCAGTATCTCCCATGAACACTTGTGCCGGATAAGAATTGTACCATAGAAATCCGATACATGCTCCTACAAATGCTGCAATAAAAATCGACAATTCGCCAAGGTTAGGGATGTACATGATATTCAAGTATTCTGCAAACTTGATGTTACCACTTACATAAGCGAATATGCCCAAACAAATTCCGATGATTGCACTCACGCCGGTTGCCAAACCATCCAACCCATCAGTTATATTAGCTCCATTGGAAACCGCTGTTACTATAAATATCACAATGAGTATATATACTATGTATGTATAATCTTCCATACTCTTAGGCAATAATTTTGCATAATTAAATTCATGTCCTTTTACAAATGGTATGGTAGTGATGACTGTTTTAGCACTTACAAAAACTCTTTTCTTTCCATCAACAATAGTTGTATCAAATTTTACATTTTTGTCCGGATTTGCAACTACATTCTGAGTTGGAATTACCTCACGTTTTACAACTACATTAGGATTGAAATACAATGCTGCACCAACGATAATACCCAACATCACTTGTCCGAAAATTTTGAATCTGCCTGCCAATCCATCAGCATCAGATTTTTTATAATCAACACCTTTTTCTTTTGCTATACGCTTGGCCCTGATTTTTAAATAATCATCTATGAAGCCAATAGCACCCAACCAAACCGTACACAACAACATCAATCTGATATATACTTTATGTAAATCAGCAAGCAATAAAGTTGGAATGATGATGGCAAGAATGATAATGATACCGCCCATTGTTGGCGTACCTTTTTTCATTTGCTCTCCAGCCAATCCTAAATCTCTAACTGATTCACCCAATTGTCTTTTCTGTAAGAATTGAATTATTTTTTTTCCGTAAACTGTTGATATTATCAGAGATAGAATCAAGGCTATCATCACCCTGAATGTGATGAATTGAAAAAGACCTGCTCCGGGAAACCGAAGATGCTCTTTAGCCAGCCATTGAAAAAATTGATATATCATTTTCTTTACTTCTTATTTTTCAAGCAACTCAAACATGTCATTCAACACTTTCTTATCATCAAAATCATACTTCACACCTTTAATCTCCTGGTATTTTTCATGTCCTTTTCCCGCCACCAAAACAATATCCTCTTTCTCAGAAAAACTCACTGCCGTTTTGATGGCTTCCTTTCTGTCGGAAATTGTAATGCATTTTTTTCTAGACACTACATTTACACCGGCTTCCATTTGTTTTAGAATTTCCAAAGGATCTTCGTTGCGGGGATTGTCTGAAGTCAATATAACTTTATCACTATACTGACAAGCCACTTCAGCCATTAAAGGTCTTTTGGCATTGTCTCTGTTTCCACCGCAACCCACAACTGTGATAATTTTTTGTTCTCCTTGTCTGAGATTTTTTATCGTAACCAACACATTCAACAAAGCATCAGGCGTGTGTGCGTAATCTACTATTCCAACAACATTTTTATGATAACTTATCGAATAATCAAATCTTCCTTCGGCGCCGGTTAATGTGCTAAGCGTTTTCAACACCTCGTATTTATCTTCGCCCAAACAAACAGCCACGCCATAAACTGCAAGCAAATTGTAAGCATTAAACTCACCAATTAATTTGAAATGCACCTCAAGATCATTTACGGTCATATGCAATCCCGTCAAGCCATTCTCTAGAATTTTTCCTTTGAAATCAGCGAGTGTTTTCAAACTGTAGAAGCATTTTTTTGCTGCTGTGTTTTGAAGCATCACCACACCTCTTTTATCATCTGCATTGCTTAATGCGATGGCAGATTTTGGCAATGCATCAAACCAAGATTTTTTCACTCTGATGTATTCATCAAATGTTTTGTGATAATCAAGGTGATCATGAGTAATATTACTAAAAACAGCTGCAGCGAAATCTATACCCGTTATACGATGCTGATGAATCGCATGACTGCTGCATTCCATGAAAACATAAGTACATTGTTCATCTGCCATTCTCTTCAATAATGCGTTCAAATGAATGGCATCAGGAGTTGTATGAGTAGATGGAATAATTTCATTTCCAATTTGATTTTGCACTGTGCTGATCAAGCCGCATTTGTAACCTAATGACGTAAACAATTTCCAGAGCAAAGTGGCAATAGTAGTTTTTCCGTTGGTACCGGTTACACCTATCACCTTTAATTGGCGAGAAGGTTCACCATAAAAATTGTGACTCATCAATGCAACAGCAACATCAGATTCTACTACTTCAACATAAGTTATATGTTCGTGAATAATTTCCGGAAGATGTTCAACAACAACAGCTACAGCTCCTTTAGCAATCGCATCTTCAACAAAATGATGACCATCGCTCAATGTTCCTTTTATTGCTATGAAACAAGTTCCGGGGGTTACCAATCTTGAATCTGTTTGCAGATTCTTTATCTCTACGGCTGTATTTCCTGATACCGCGCGAATGTTAACCTTGTATAAAATCTCTTTTAGCATTTAAAAAGCTCAATTGAGCATTAAATATATTTTTTGTCCTTTTTTAAAATTTGTACCTGCAGCAATACTTTGGCTCACAACTTTACCTTTTCCAGAAACCAGTGCAATCAATCCTTTGTTTTCTAAAAGGTATAATGCATCTTTTAAGCCCATTCCTGAAACATCGGGCGTAATGTTTCCATTGGTTATTAACTTAGAAGGCTGGCTTAAAGCAGCTTTGCTTTTATACAACCCGGCTTCTCTCCATACGCCTGTTTCTATTGAATCGATGTAACCAATATTGATGTTTGAAAAAATTGCATTTAAATCGGATTTCATCCCATAATAATGGTGGAACACAGTATCCTCCTGAATGCGCTTATCTGAAGGTTTACTCAGATAGCGATTGTAAATATGATCCGCTATTTTTTTGAATACCGTACCAGAAACATCCGCTCCATAAATCAATTTCGATTCTTTGCTATTCTGAATCACAACTGCCATTGTATAAACTGGTTTTTCTGAAGGGAAAAAGCCAATAAACGAGGCCTGATAAATCTTGTTTCCTTTATTATAACCTGAATTATTTAAAGCGGTTACAGCAGTTCCGGTTTTTCCTGATATTGAATAAGCGCTGTCAAATAATACTCTATGTCCTGTTCCATGAGCACTGTCAACTACTGCTTTCATACATTCTTTGGCTTGTCTGATGGCATCATCACTGCATATTTTTTCAACCAGCACCTCGGGATTATATGTTATCACATCTATACCATGTTCCCTGATCGCATTCACCAAATAAGGCTTCATCATTTTACCATTATTTGCAACAGCATTGTAAAGGCTAAGCATGTGAAGTGGAGTAACCAGTTCTTCATAACCATGAGCCATAAAAGGAATTGTTGTTTTTTGCCAGTTTTTGCTATCCGGTTTTTTTATGGTTGGTCTTCCTGAAGAAGCCACAATTTCAACACCCGTCATCTTATTCAATCTGAAACGATCAAGATGCTCCCAAAATTTCATTGGCTGGTTCTCATAATATTGAGTAGCCAATTTTGCAAAAGCAACATTACTACTTCGGGTAAATGCATCTTTTACAGTAATCACCCCAGTTCCTAAATGCGAATCTTTTATTCTTAATCCATAGAAATATTTAGCTCCACCCTCACAATCCACTCTAGTGTCAATGGTTACGTATTTATCATCCAATAAACTCAGCAGGGTTGCTAATTTGAAAACAGAACCCGGTTCAGTTGCTTTTCCAATTCCATAGTTCAAGTCTTCATTAAATGATCCGTCTTTTTGAACTCCAAGATTTGCAATAGCTTTAATTTTACCAGTTGCAGTTTCCATTACTATTGCAGTGCCATGCAGAGAATTATTTCCAACAAGCATTTCCATCAATTCTTTTTCAGCAACATCCTGAATGTAAGTATCAAGCGTTGTAATGACATCTTTTCCGTTGATAGGATCAACTTCTGCGCCTTCAACTGGCATATAGGCACCCGCTGCATAACGCAT
>CANHLV010000185.1 GCA_947461495.1 Chitinophagaceae bacterium | reverse complement strand
CTTGACGCATATAGAAGCAATGCTTGGCAAAGACAATTGCATCTTTATGAAGTTCCTTTTTACTATATCGAATATGGTATTGCACAATTAGGCGCCATCGGCATGTGGATGCAGTTCAAGAAAAATAAAGAAACGGCAATTGACAACTATTGTCATGCACTAAGTTTGGGCGGCACAAAAACACTTCCTGAATTGTTTGAGACAGCCGGACTTTCATTCGATTTTTCTCCTGAAAAAATTAAAGTGCTAATGGAATTTGTAAAATCTGAAATGGCTTAATTTTTACAATCGTTACAAGTTCCTTTAACAACCATAGCTGATTGTATTGGAGTAAAGCCTTTTGGTAGTTTAACTTGTGGAACAACAACATCATCCATACAAATTGTCTTTTCGCAATTCACGCAAATGAAGTGTACATGCTCATCGTGATGGTGACCGGCTTCACATTTATCTTTACACAAAGCGTAAAGTATGGTGTTGTCTGTTGTAGGAATCTGATGGATAATTCCATTTTCTGTGAAAGTCTGTAATGTTCTGTAAACAGTAACCCTGTCGAAATTTACTGATGTATTTTTTTCAATATCTGCATGAGCCAAAGCACCTTCCGTTTTTAAAAAAAGTTCGAGAATTATTTTTCTGCTATCGGTAATGCTTAGACTATTCCGTTTTAATATTTCAAGTGCTTCTTTCATTAATTAGGTGAATTGCTGAATCCGTTTAGAAATCTTGTGTGGTCTACTTTTTCTTTCATGAGTTCCGGAATATCTTTCATCAATTTTGTTACTTCATCTTCTATCAATCCATCGTAAATGCCTCTTACCCTTCCGTATCTGTCTACCAAAGCAAAAAACTGTGTATGTATAAATTGATTTTCTATTCTTTGTGTGCTGTCGGGCTTTCCATTGTCAATCATATAGCCCTGACGAGCCATGTTATACAATTGAGATTTATCACCGGTAAGAAAATACCATTTCTTATTATCAGTAATTAAAGCAGTATCATTATTGTTTCTCAATTTATAAGAACCATCATTAAGTTGAAACATTTCACCTGATAACATCCTTGATTCGTATTGTTTCAGTAAATTAACACTGTCAGTCTCGGGCATACAGGTATGAGAAAGAATCAGAAAATCAGGCTCGTTTTTAAATTTCTCATAAATCCTTCTCATGTTCAAATTCATTTTGGGACAAATACCTTTGCAACTGGTAAAAAAGAAATCTGCAACATAAATTTTACCTTCTGTCTTTTTAGAAGTTATGGCATTGCCATTTTGATCTGTAAATGAAAACTCAGGAATGGCCGGATTGATAACTGCTAATTTGGCATCACTGAATTGATGTTCATTTTTTATGGCCAGAAAAAAAAGCAGTAAAAGCACACCAAAAAATCCTAGATAGATAAACAGCTTTTTATTTTTTGTAAAATTTATCATTGCGGAGCAAAGGTAATCATCATTGTTATTTTTTTCTGCTAAATGAATAAGAAAGTTGCAACAATATTGCAAAATACATAACTTTGTTCTCCATGAATATTAAATTAAACTGGGATGGTATGGGCATTGTAACTTCGGTTTTATGTGCCATACATTGTGGCTTGCTGCCATTGCTGCTCCCAGCTTTACCTTTATTTGGCATTGACATCATTCACAATTCGACATACGAGTGGAGTATGATAGCACTTGCTTTTTTAGTGGGGATGTATTCTCTTTATCATGGGTATAAAAAACATCACCATTCTTTTCAACCATTCATAATTTTTTCAATTGGGTTTGTTTTTTTAATTGCTAAGCAATTTGCTACTTACGAATTTATATTGTTAACAATTGCTGTGTTGTTAATTATCACAGCCCATGTAAATAATTACAGGTTGTGTACAAAAAATAAATGCAATTCTCCACATCACAAACATTAACAGGCATGATAAAATCCTTTATCACTATTGTTTTATTGTTGTTGGTTTTATCCGGCATAAATGCTCAATCTAAAACAGAAAGAAAAATCATCAGGTTATTGCATGATCAAGATGAATCCTGGAATAAAGGAGATATCGAAGGTTTCATGAAAACGTACTGGAGTAATGATTCGTTGATGTTTATAGGTAAATCAGGGGTTACATATGGTTGGAAAAACACGTTGAATAATTATAAGAAAGGCTATCCAAATAATGAAGCAATGGGTAAATTGAATTTCAATCTTATTCAGATAAAAAAACTATCCCAAAAATATTATCATGTAACTGGTAAGTGGCATCTTACAAGAACAGTGGGGGATTTACAAGGCCATTTTACTTTGTTGCTGAAAAAAATCAAAGGCAAGTGGTTGATTATTTCAGATCACAGCAGCTAATTATAAATTCCAAGTTTTCTTAAGATGTTTGAGTAAAAACAACAGAGAACCTGCAAAAAGAATATAATATACAATATTGGTCCAATCTGGCTTACCTTCAAAAAATCCATAGCCCAAATAAATTCCTAAGAATACATTTACCATCATCCATAACAATACTTTTGAAATGGTATTGGCAATTAATACCAGAAAATCTCTTGTCTCATTTTCCATTCCCATGTGTGTAAGATAATACAGATGAATTAGTTTATCAATAAATTTTCAAACGAGGCGGTGTCCCCGTTGAAAACGTTGAAATCTACTGGACCTTTGATACCATTGACTCTGCCTGTTTCATGATGTTGCCAGAAATGCCATTGGCGCTTTACCCTTGGATTTTTATTTGCAGTATAATGGGCAATCCATAATGGATAATTATCAAAATTACCTTCAAGATGATCTTTATAAAAATCCGCATAAGTATAGATGATTGGGGTTATTCCAAAGTGTTGCTCGGTATATTTTATAAATGTGTTTAATTTTTTACAAAGGACTTCATTTGAAACACCGCATGTTTTTTCAATGTCTATAACAGGTGGCAGGTCTCCTTTTTTCAAATTTACAACCTCCGAAAAAAGAATGGCTTGTTGTTTGGCGTCATTGGAGGCATCAAAATAATGATAAGCACCTCTGATGATTCCATTCTCTTTAGAACCTTTCCAGTTTCTGAAGAAAAATGCATCAACTTTATAATTACTTTCTGTCGCTTTGATAAAAGCAAATTGAATTTGAATGTTTTTTTTCTTCATGGCTTTCACCAATTCCCAGTTTATTCCTCTTTGATAATGACTCACATCAATGCCATGAATGTTATATCCGGAAGGAATGTAAATGCCAAAATCGCTGTAATAGATTCTATTTTTGTTGATGGGATAAAAGAAAATAATATAAAAAGCCGCAGCTCCCATTAAAAAAATAGATGCAATCACTATCAATATTATTTTATATTTTCTTTTTTTTGCCACTATTTGATTATTGATTTTGTGAGTTTTACGCCTTCAGTAATGATTTGTAAAGTATAGTTACCATGAGCCCATTTGCTACTGTTAATATTAATATATTCAGCGCCATTTATAAGTTGGCATTTATTTTTAAACAGCGTTTGCCCGATACTGTTATATACAATGAGATTAACTTCATTGGTTTTGAAATCATGTAAATAAATAGTGAAAACATCTTGAATGGGGTTTGGATAAACAACAGCATCTGCATTTCCAGAGTTAGGGAATTCTATTTTTGTTGAACTATTGTCTTTGCTGATGATTTGATAGTCTTGATCAATGATTATGCTATCCGGAATAAAACCAATATCTGTTAAAAACCATTCATCGTTTGATGTATTGTTTATTAAAATTGTTTTCTCATTGTTCATATTTTTGAATGTGACCGGAACTGTCATTTCATAAAATGGCACAGAGCTGTGTGAAGTGGTTTGATTGATTTTAAATTTCACAGTATGACTGCCAATCGTACCCCATTGAATATGAAAAGAAGGATAACCTTGTCCATCAAACCAATGTTGAAAGAAACGTGAAAGGGACTGGCCACCTGTAGTTTCAAGATGACGTTTCAAGTCTGTTGTAAATGCAAAGCGATACTTCAACACAGGGTCTTCAAGATAATTTCTCAATCCTTTAAAAAATGCAGAATCTCCAATTTTTAATCTTAGCATATTGAGTAAAAAAGAGCCTTTGTTGTATGAAAGCCTTCCATTGAAAATTCGTCCCACATTTGTAGTGTCGTCAACTTTTACTGAACCATTAGGCAAAGAGGTAATATTTTCAATGACTGATTTTCGGTTATTCCTTGCCGTAAGTGGATATTTGTTTTCCATGTAAAATCGAGACATATAAGTAGCAAAACCTTCATTCAGCCAAATATGTTCCCAGGATGCGCAAGTAATTTTATCTCCGAACCATTGATGAGCAAGTTCATGTGCTACTAAAGATTCTT
>CANHLV010000184.1 GCA_947461495.1 Chitinophagaceae bacterium | reverse complement strand
GGAGCGTAAGCAAAAGCAACAAAAATCTTTTGCCGTGCTAATCGACCCCGATAAAGTCAATGACAACAATCTTGATGAGTTGATACAACTGGCTCATGAGGCTAAAGTGGATTATTTCTTTGTTGGAGGGAGTTTGGTTGTTTCTGATTTTCTCGAATCTTGCGTAAAAAAAATTAAATCTGAAATTGATATTCCGGTTATTTTATTTCCCGGGAGTCCTTCTCAAATTACGAATCAAGCTGATGCGCTTCTTTATCTTTCATTAATCAGTGGCCGTAATCCAGAATTGCTAATTGGTCAGCATGTGGTTTCGGCTCCGGCTTTAAAAAAGAGCGGACTAGAAATTATGTCAACCGGTTATATGGTTATTGATGGTGGTGCTCCAACTACCGTTTCCTACATCAGCAATGCTAGTCCATTGCCATCCGATAAACCTGAAATCGCTATGTGTACAGCAATGGCAGGAGAGATGTTGGGTATGAAACTTATTTATATGGACGCAGGTAGCGGAGCCAAACGTGCCATTTCAGAAAACATGATTCAAAAAGTGGCATCATGTATTTCAGTTCCACTAATTGTTGGTGGGGGAATTACAGAGCCCGAAAAAGCTTATTTGAATTGTAAAGCAGGCGCAGATGTGATTGTTGTTGGAAATGCTATCGAAAAAGACGCTTCACTTATCAAAGAAATTGCCGCCGCCATACATAGCGTTCCGGTGAGCAATCCATAATATTCAAACTTCTCTTTTTTTCTTCTCATAATTGATTAGTTTTACAATACCATTATGTCCAATCCCAGTCAAAATACAGGTAGAGAATTTTTACAATCTCCCGATAAGGAATTTGAAAATAATATCAGGCCGGGTTATATCAGTGAATTCAGTGGACAAGGACAAATCATCGACAATATTTCCATTTTCATCAAAGCTTCCAAACTCAGAGGAGAAGCCCTTGATCATATTTTATTTCATGGTCCTCCGGGATTGGGCAAAACAACATTATCCAGAATTGTTGCCAATGAAATGGGTGTTAACATCAAAGAAACTTCCGGACCGGTAATTGAAAAGCCCGGAGATTTAGCCGGTTTACTTACCAACCTCGAACCAAACGATGTATTGTTTATTGATGAAATTCATCGATTGAGCACAGTAGTGGAAGAATATCTTTATGCTGCCATGGAAGATTTCAGAATTGACATCATGATAGACAGCGGGCCCAATGCAAGAAGCGTACAATTGACATTAAATCCATTCACATTAATTGGCGCCACAACCAGAAGTGGTTTGCTCACAGCGCCTTTGTTATCGCGTTTTGGCATCAAATCAAGATTGGAATATTATGATGCTACAACGCTTAAAAACATTTTGATTAGAAGTGCCGGTATTCTCAATACAAAAATAAAAACTGAAGCAGCTGCAGAGATTGCTCGTAGAAGCAGAGGTACTCCACGTATTGCCAACGGCTTATTGAGAAGAGTAAGAGATTTCGCTCAGGTGATTGGTAATGGCGTGATTGATATGGAAATTACCCAACACTCACTGAAAGCATTAAACGTAGATCAGCATGGGTTGGATGAAATGGACAATCGTTATCTCACAACTATCATTGATAAATTTAAAGGTGGCCCGGTTGGCATTACAACAATCGCTACTGCTGTAGGTGAAGAGCCAGGAACACTTGAAGAAGTATATGAACCCTTTTTGATTCAGGAAGGATTTATCATGAGAACACCTCGCGGCAGAGAAGCTACTGAAAAAGCCTATAGACACATAGGAAGAGTGCCGCACAATGGCGGCACTCAGCGGGATTTATTTGGGGGTTAAAATCTATTATTCTGTTACAACAAGTCTGAAACCATTTCCGTGGATATTCACGATTTCAAGTTTATCGTCTTCTTTTAAATACTTACGCAATTTCGCAATGTAAACATCCATACTGCGACCATTGAAATAAGTGTCACTGCCCCATATTTTTTTAAGAGCAGCTTCTCTTGGTAGCAAATCATTTTTATAATCTGCCAGCATTTTCAATAGCTCGTTTTCTTTAGGAGAAAGGGTTTGTGTTTTTCCATCAACTGTCAATTCTCTTAGACGTGGATTGAAATGATATTTACCCAAGTCATATTCGGCATTTACCTCGTCCTTATGAATTTCTTCGTTTCTTTTTATTATGGCTTTAATTTTGTGCAATAACACTTCGCTGTCGAAGGGTTTAGTAATATAATCATCAGCGCCTAATTTATAGCCTTGAATAATATCTTCTTTCATTGTTTTTGCACTCAGAAAAAATAAGGGAACATCAGGATTGACGTCTCTGATTTCTTCTGCAGCTGTAAATCCGTCCATGTTTGGCATCATTACATCAAGCAAACAGATATCATACTTTTCTCTTTGGAATGCGGCGAGTCCTAAACGTCCGTCTCTCTCCAAAGTAACATCGTAATCATTTAGTTCAAGATAGTTTTTCAACACCATGCCAAGATTTGTATCATCTTCGCACAATAAAATTTTTGATTTTGCTGCTTCCATGGTAATTAGTTTTAGTTAATCCTAAATTATATCAATCAGTTTTTAGTTCAATGAAAATACTGACTAATGTTTTGTTAAAGGTAAAATGTTAATAAAATTAAAACGATACAAGATAAGTTTAAATTGATTTCAAAAAACTGACAAATCTCATTTATTTATGTTGTTCAAACCTTTTGTCTGTAAGGGTTTTAAGAAAAGCTACTAAATCTTTTTTTTCTTGATTGGTTAATCCAAGCGGTTTTTGCAAAGCCGTATCAATATCAATGGCATCAGGTATTTTCTTTAACGGGTCGTTATAATAATCAACAACTTCTTCTAATGTGGCAAACATTCCGTTATGCATATAAGGTGCTGTAATAGCAACATTTCTTAATCCTGGTGTTTTGAATTTTCCAATGTCAGCTTTATTCTTTGTAAACTGATACCTTCCACTATCATTCAAATCTTTTCCATTAAATAAACCAATATTTTTAAATTCATCATTTGTAAAGTCTTCAAATAAATGACAATTGAAACATTTCGATTTATCACTTACGAAAATTTCACGACCTCTTTCCTCGGCACTTGTAAGTTGAGTTTTATTATCTCCCCATCGGTCTAACTTACTTTCCTCAGTTTCCAATGTGTTTTCATAAGCTGCAAATGCCTCAGCCAGATTAATGGCATTGGGTTCTTTTTTAAACACTTTCTTAAAATAATTGCAATAAAATTGATTTGTTTTAAGTCTTTCAATAGCTTCTTCTATAGGCAATCCCATTTCATCAGGATTCTGAATTGGCAATAAAGACTGCTCATCCAATGAAGCGGCTCTTCCGTCCCAGAAATAGTAAGGACGACTTTTCATATTCAAAACAGAAGGTGTATTCCTTTTAGTCTTTTTAAGGTTAATGCCAATACTGTAAGATGTTGAGTCAGCAAACGCAAAATCAGGACGGTGGCAACTGGCGCAACTTACTGTTGAATCTTTTGAAAGTATTTTCTCATTAAATAATAACTTACCAAGCGTTTTTTTGTTGTAGTCTTGCTTATCATCATCTATGAATGAAATTCCAACTACTCCAGTTAATAATATGAAAAAGATAGACAGCCAGGTTTTGTTCATAATTATAAAGTTACAACTCATCCTTATTAATAGCACTTGAATTTGAAACCTTACACTTGAAAAACTTATTATTGAAGCAGTTTTGTGATACAACCTAACTGTCAATTATTTAAAATCTGTAAAAATGATTTTCCTGAAAAAAGAACTTATTAGATTGCTAATGAGTAATTTATATTGTTTTTTTTCTTCTAATTTTCACATTAATTTACATCTAGTCAAATTTAATCTTTAAATTATTGGTTAAAAGGATATTCTATTCTATCTTTGTTTCGGTTTTTCATAGGATATTGGATTTTAAAGCGGGACTAGATTTTTATCTTGGTCCCTTTTTTATTTTATAACCACGAATTCACGAATTAATTTTTACCGCAGAGAAGTGAGTTTTTAGAGTTTAAGCAGAGATTTCTTAAAAAAGAGATTGCATATTCATGAAACGAAAAACCACATCCTTATTCCTTATTTTTACTTTCTTATTATTTATTTCTCTTGCCACGCACAAAGAAACAAAGAACCAAGACGCTTTTTTATTTCCGAGATGAAAACTTCCCCCCTCGGGGGATTGAGGGGGCTCACGAATTCACGAATTAATTTTTACCGCAGAGAAGTGAATTTTTAGAGTTTAAGCAGAGATTTATTAAAAAAGAGATTGCATATTCATGAAACGAAAAACCACATCCTTATTCCTTATTTTTACTTTCTTATTATTTATTTCTCTTGCCACGC
>CANHLV010000183.1 GCA_947461495.1 Chitinophagaceae bacterium | reverse complement strand
TATAGTGCACTAATTCCAGCGCCAAAACCAGGCTTGTATTGACTCTTAAAATTTTGTGCATTTATAACTGCAAAACCAGATGAAGGCCCTAAACTCAAGGAGATAGAGCCCTTCTGCGCTATACTGGAAAGTTGAAGCATTGACAATATTGCGATAGAAATAATTAATCCTTTTTTCATTATATTTTACTTTAAAATTTTTATGGGAACGCCAATTTTAAGCCCAAAAGAAGTTCCTCTCGAACGCAAGATTTGATTGGGAACATCTATTTGCCTACTTGGATCATTGAAGTATCCATATTGATAATGGATATTGAACTTAATTAACTCAGAAAAACCTTTATCGTAAAATAAGGAAAAGGAAAGCACCCTTTTGTTTTTACGGCTAATGACATCAAAACCAGCATTTGCGATTGAAAAGAAACCCATACCCGTTCGGCTAATTGTACCTAAATAGGCCATATACATTTTATCATCCTGCAAGCCATAATCAATTGGGTACCAAAGATCCTTATAATATTTTTTTGACCTATTAAATCCAATTCCCATCCCTAATGAACCGGTATACCGTAGCTTTAAATTACCCAAAGGGTTGTGAACATTTTTACTCTCAATACCCAAACTATAACTCAAAATAAAATGTTGAATTGCTCCTGCATCAGACATCGAAAGTATTCCAGGATCCGCTGGGCTCATAAATTTATTTGTTATCTTAAAGCCATCACCTAGCCTGCTATACTCTAGTGTTATTTTATGAACCAGCTTTTGGGGTTTATAAATTATATCTATGCTTGACATGTAATTAAGAAGGGGTACACTTGGTTTAAAATCATCAGCATTTTTTTCTGAATTCTTCACAAAAGACAGACCTGAATATTGTAAATCAAAATTGGGAATTATGTATAGTTTTTGAGAAAATGTAATAATTGGTAAGAATAAAACTGCGAGAAACAAATTGCGATGTAGCATTTCTTTGTAATTTAAAAAGTAGAATTATTGATAGTGTAAAAAGGAATTTTACTTTTAATACATCTTAATCTCTCACCAGAAAGATTTTAGCAGCGCCGTTATTGGCTTCCGGAAGTAATAACACACACTCTTTGTCTGTAAGACGCTCGATTTTTATTTTCATATCAGGGCTGTCGCCTTTGCCGTCATTTAAGATGAGCACCTGCTTTTTGTAATCAAAATACCATCTTCCTGTTTCCTGCCCATCATCAGAAGTATTGGTATAGGTTGAATCTTTTGAAAAAAGTGCATGTGCGTTTTTTTGCTTAGCATTTAAGGGTGTGGGTTTGTTGTTGACTTCAACTGATTTTAAAGTCCATTTATTGATAAATTTATTTTCGATATCAAGTTTCGTATAAGTCTGACAATAAATAAGGCTTTTAAAACCCATCACAAGAATTAAAGTAAGTGTCGTTTTTTTTATCATTTTTATTTTTTAAATATTGAAAATTTGATTTACGGTAGTTTCATCTTTGGTATATCAATCCACACAATATTTTAAAACCGCTTCGCATTTTATTGAACCGTGTAAATCGTTGTTTCCGTTTAATTTCCTTGTCCACGAATTCCATTTGTTTTTTATGGGATTAAACCAGGCCAAATCAAAATTTCTTGTGTACACACCATCAATCCTGCCTCCATATCTCTTGAATATGGTATCTTTTGAAATTTGATATGTGCTATCTTTCCATTTCACGATTTCTGTCCATGCATACTCTTCATTCATGACACATTGAAAACTCACATAAATGCCGTTAGGCGGAATTCTTAAATGTAACGAATCAAGATTCAGCGTTTGTTTCCCTGTTTTTTGAGGAAAATAAATTATTGGGCTTTCAATTAGCACATTTCCGGGCAAAGCACTGTCGGCAACATCATAAAAACTGATAATCAGAGGAGCTGCAATGGCCGACTTGGGTCCAGCATAGGGTTTTTCAAGCCAAAATGAAAAGTTTTTCAAAATGGCATTTTCTTTTTCTGGATTAAGTCTTACTGCCCATTGGGGATTATTCCATGGTCCATTATTCCACATAACGCCACCGAAATAAGACTTGTTTCCGTTTTCCATTATCCTGAAATGTACAGAGTCTTTATTACTGTATTTCAATTGCTTCATTTTTTTACAGTTGATTACGGTGATGGGTGGTAAGACACCGGTTTCTTTAAACAATCGTATGGTTTCATCGGTGTTTGAATTGTAAATAAAAGAAGTGTTTTTGAAACCAACATAAGAAACAGCAATTGAATCTCCAACCTTTGCAGCCAGTTGAGCCATACCGTTCACGTTTGCCGAAACAAGATTTGGATGCGTGTAATTTATCAGCGTTGCGAATGGTAGGGCTGCTCCATCTTCGGCAGCAATGATTTTAAATTGCTGTGCATTTATTTGGAATGCAAAAAATAAGTAAAAGACAAAGAGAAAAAATTGAGCAATAATTTTATTCATAAGTTTAATGAAGTTTTTAAATCAGAGAATCCAGAGAACCTGAGGTTACCAAAATCAATCCACACAATATTTTAAAACTGCCTCGCATTTAATAGAAGTATGTAATTTATTTTCTTCAGTTGTTTTTGATAACAAATACCAGTTGTTTTTTATTGGATTAAAACCGGCGAGTTCAAAATCTTTTGTAATAGCCCCAACAATATCACCACCATAAGCAGTAATAACTGTGTCATTTGAATCTTGGCGCTTAACTTTTAGTGACCACGCATACGCATCATTCATTACAATCTGAATACTAACATAAATTCCTTTTGGCGGAATTATTATATGCAACGAATCCAGGTTTAGCGTCTGTTCCCCTTCTTTTTGAGGATAATAAAAAAACGGTGTTTCTATAAGTTCATTGCCAGGTAAAATACTATCGGTGACATCATGAAAGGTGACAATCAGCGGAGTCTTTATAGCCGACATTGGACCGGACCAATTTTTTTTCAACCAGAATGAAAAACTTTTCAGGATTGCATTATCTTTTTCAGGATTAAGACGCACAGCCCACTTGGGATTAAACGATTCTTGTAAAATCTTAACCCACCAACCAAAGCTAATATTAGCTCGTTTTCCATCTCCCATAATTCTATAATTAGGAGCATTTTTATTGTCGTATGTCAATTCCTTCATCTTCTTACATTCCATCACAGTGATGGCAGGTAACACATTTTTTTCTTTAAACAGATGTATGTTTGTGGAGGTATTTGAATTGAAAATAAATGAAGTTGTTTTATATCCCACATAGGAAACAGCAATCGAATCTCCAATCTGTAATGTGATATCTGCTATACCATTTTCATTTGCAGAAACAAAATTTGGATGAGTATAATTAATGAGTGTTGCGAATGGTAAGGCTGCACCATCTTCGGCAGCAATGATTTTAAATTGCTGTGCATTTGTTTTGAATGCGAAAAATAAACAAAATGCATTGAGTAAAATTACTGATACAATTTTATTCATACTTTGAATGATGTTTTACTTCAAAAAATAACCGACGAAAAAATTTAGGCAATGCTAAACTTTTTATGTTTGTAATTACACAACGATTTGTTAATTGAGAAAGCAAAACAATATTCAGGTTGAAATTTGTTTCAAATTGAAACAAATTTCAACCTGAATTATACCCCAAATGAAGAAGCTGGCACTTTAATGACAATCGGATTTTTTTGTTTAACAGGCCCCTATCCTACGCCGAAGCTTCATTAGCGCCATTAGATTCTTCAAGGACTGGCTTAACAATCGATTGCTTTGTCAACTCATTGATTGATTTACGCTGACGTTCATTTTCCATGTACAATTTGGAATTTTGGTTTTTCAAATTAGAAATAATTTTACTTGTGTGTAAATCTTGAATAAAATACAATACACCACCAACAAAAATACCAGCGCAAATTCCTGCAATCAAATAATTAACATTTGACCTACGTAACTGCTGCTTCATTTGGTAATTCTTTCCTAATGATTCTATAATCATCGCATTAGAATAATTCATTTTCATGTTTCGAAATTTTAAATTGTTTATTAATTGGGTTGAAGGTTACGAAATAGTCTATAAAATAGAAATAACTGTTGTCATTCTCTGTATAGTGAAATAAGGATTTGCTTAATGCTATGCCGGTGCTTTCAATAATCTCTAGTGTTATTACCGGGAGATTCAAATTAAACAAGTGATCCAACCGCTCAGCTATCATTTTGTGAAACAACTCCATTTCTTTGAAAATTGAATTTGCTTCCTTTCTTATCTCAGCCCAGAAGTCGTATTTGCAATTTATAATTGTACCATCCGGCATTACTTTTCTTGGGCAAAACTCTCTGGTTGCATGCTCATGATCAGCAATTGGAGCCTGACATTTGGGATACTTACACT
>CANHLV010000182.1 GCA_947461495.1 Chitinophagaceae bacterium | reverse complement strand
TTTAAGGTTTAAATCGCTACGCTTAATTCCTGCCCTTGTTGGTCTTATGACCAAAAAGAATTTTCTTATAGCTCGTTTATTGTTGGTGAAAACACCAACAGAGGCATCATCTAATTCCTACTATCTAGAAATTATCTAGCATTTTTCTAAGCATTCTTAATGCCCTTTAACCAGCATGAATTCATGAATTGGTTGTAAAAAATTCTCTCCTAAACATAATATTTTCAAAAATCTGTCGTTTTTAAATGTGGAATTTCCTCCTAACCCAGAAAGTTCCTATTTAAAATCTATAAATATCCTATACATGAAAACCTTTACTAAAACAGTTGTAATCCTGTTGACAACCATCACCACCATGTCTGTTTTTGCTCAAAATAACAATTCAGACAAAAACATTTTCGCATCTTTTCCAGGCAATCTGCCTATTTCTAAAAATTTGCTTGTTACTACTTTAGAAGCCAAATCAGGGCAAATAGTTGCTATCCCATTTAATGATAAATTTATTTTCTCTGGAAAAGTGATGAGTAATGAATTCAAATACAACAATCTTCAATCGATGATTGTAAAATCTGATGCCTTCCCTAATACAATGTTTCAACTGTCAAAAATTACTGAAAACAACAATATTAAATTTGTAGGCCGTATTATCAGTCCTGATGCTGTTGAGGCATTTGTGATCAAAAATGATGTTGCTGACAATTATAGTTTGAATAAAATTGAATTCAAAAGTATTTTACAAGATTGCAGTTACTAATATATAAAGCTTTAAATAATAAATCTTAAACAATCCAAAGCCCTATAGTATGAAAAACTTTACCAAATCTATTTTTGTAGCAATAGTTTGCTTGCTGAGCACAACTGTTTTTGCTATCCCGAAACTTAGCAGTTTCCCTACTGCAACCGCAACTATTTATTTAGATTTCGACGGTCAAATGGTCACTGGTACTTTATGGAATGGCGGAATGCCGATTGCCTGTGTTGCTCCTACGCTGACTGATGCGCAGATCACTGAAATATTCAATAGGGTTGCTGAAGATTATCGCCCATTTAATATCAATATTACAACAGACTCCACAAAATATTTGTCTGCTTCACTCACAAAGCGTGTACGCATAATCGTTACACCTACTAGTGCATGGAAACCAAATGTTGGTGGAATTTCTTACATAGGTTCATTTACCTGGGGTGATGATACGCCTGCATTTGTATTTTCTGACAGATTAGGACCCAACAATGCGAAATTCATTGCAGAATGCTGCAGTCATGAGAGTGGTCATGCAGTTGGTCTTTCACATCAATCAAAATATGATGCCACATGTAATTTAACAGAAACATACAATACCGGCATAGGTACTGGTGAAACAGGATGGGCTCCAATAATGGGCAATAGTTATTCAAGAAATATGACCGGATGGAATGATGGGCCAACACCATATGGTTGTGCCAATACTCAGGATAATTTGAGTATTATTACTTCAACCAACGGTTTTGGATATAGAACTGATGATTATTCTGATTCTCTTAATACTTCCGCTTACAGTCCAAATAACACATCATTCAGTATCAATGGTGTCGTTTCAACAGGTGTAGACAAAGATGTATTCAGATTTAATTTCACACAAAATACAAATATTCATATAGACGCCACTCCTTTCAATTTGGGCACTGGCAACAATGGTTCAAATCTTGACATTAAGATCTTGCTTTTTGACGAAAATAAAACGTTAATCAAAACATTTGATGCTCCAAACACAATGAGTATTTCAATTGACACAAATTTAAAAACTGGAAATTATTACTTTGTATTGGATGGCACAGGTAATGCTAATGCAGGCAACTATGGCAGTATTGGTTCTTATACTTTAACAGGTTTCAGAACTGTGCTCCCAATTAAAGAAGTGTCATTGTCAGGAAACACAGATAACAATAAACATAACTTAAGTTGGAATGTGATTACAGACGAACCTTTGGCATCTGTAATTGTAGAATATTCAATCGATGGTAGAAATTTTGAAATTTTAAATAGTGCATCAGTTTCTTCAAAAAATATGAGTTATGTGCCCAACGACAATAATACCAGATATTACAGGGTAAAAGCAGTTTCTGTTTACAACCAGATTGTTTATTCAAATGTAATCGCATTGAGAGGTGTTTCAAAGCCCAATATGCCATTTGTTGTGTCAACAATGGTACATCAACAAGTAATAGTGAACGCACCTGAAAATTTTCAGTATGCTATTTTAGATGCCAACGGAAGAATGCTGCTGAAAGGAAACGGTTACAAGAATTTAAATAACATTGATGTAAGCAAATTTGCTGCAGGAATCTACATTATTCAGCTATATGGAACAAATACAAAACAAACAGAAAGAATTATAAAACAGTAAGGTTGATTCATGTGTAAGTTAAGGGATTGGCGTTAGGGCCAGTCCCTTTTTTATTTTTCCACAATTTCAAAAAATCTATTTTATCAAAATGTAAACTTGATTTCTTGATGTTGATTTCTTCGTAAATTTAGAAAACATGATTTTATGTTATGGAGAAAATTAAACGGCGATTATCTTCAACTTCCCATCAAAGATGCTGTAGAACAAGTCATTAAAAATGAATCTATACAGGGATTCAAATTAAAAGTTTGCATTGGCACCGATAGCCAGGTGAAAGGAAAAGAAACTGAATTTGCAACTGTAATTGTTTTTCTGAGAGAAGGTTCGGGCGGCTTCATGTTTATCCACAACGACAAAACCTATCATCATTATAGTGTTAAGGAAAGAATGCTTGTTGAAGTCGCTAAAAGCATAGAAGTGGCATATGAGTTATGTGGCCTCTTTACAGAATATCATATTGATATGGAAGTTCATGCAGACATAAACACCAATCCTCAATTCAAAAGTAATGAAGCGTTAAAAGAGGCCATGGGTTACATTCTGGGGATGGGATTTGCATTTAAAGCCAAACCAGAAGCATTTGCCAGCAGCTGTTGCGCCAATAAAATAGTTAACTGATTTTTATTTTGTGCTTAATTGCTCATTAATCTCATCGATATAATTCAAGATTTTATCTCTTCCGGATTTCTTTATGGCACTGGTAACAAAATGCTGAGGTAAAAACTGCCAGGTTTTTCTCATGGCTTCCAGGAAGTCTTTAACATTTTTGCTGACTATCCGTTGATTTTCCTTGTCACTTTTTGTAAATATCAATGTAAAAGGTATCTGCCATTTTTTTAGTTGTTCCAAAAATTCCAGATCTATTTTTTGTGGCGTATGTCTTGAATCAATTAATACAAACACCATTGTCAAATTTTCTCTTTTTCGAAGATAATTCTCAATCATTTGTTCCCATCTCCTTCTGCTGCTGATGCTAACTTTGGCAAAACCATACCCTGGTAAATCTACCAGATACCATTGTGAAATCATTATTTTTTTTTCATCACCGCTGCTTGAGGTGATTTCAAAATGATTCAGCAATTGTGTTTTTCCCGGGGATGATGATGTTTTAGCAAGTTTATCATTATTACAAAGCATATTGATCAGAGAAGATTTACCCACATTGCTTCTGCCTATAAAAGCATATTCTGGCTTGTCGGCTTTGGGGCATTTTTCATAATCAGGACTGCTTATGATATAAATTGCTTTTTTGATGTTCATGTACAATTTTTGTTAAACAAAAATAAACATTAAATAATCAATGCCGTAACTGTTTTCACTTAAGTTACAAAGGCTGTATATTTGCAGACTAATGACAAAATTTGCACACGACGAGGTTGTACCCAACAAAGATTCTTTGTTAAGCAAGAAGGAGCAAGTTGCCGGTATGTTTGACAACATTGCCGTACGTTATGATTTTCTGAACAGATTTTTAAGTGCAGGAATAGATATCAGTTGGCGAAAAAAAGCCATTCATCAGCTTATAGAAATTAATCCCAAGCAAATTTTAGACGTCGCTACAGGAACAGCAGATGTTGCGATTATGATGACTAAAATTCTAGATGCGGACAAAATTACTGGGATCGACATTAGCAATGGCATGCTGGAGATAGGTAGACAAAAAGTAAACAAACTTAATCTCAATAAAAAAATCGAACTGCTTAATGGCGATAGTGAAGCAATAAATTTTAATGACAATTCGTTTGACGCTGTAACAGTCTCATTTGGAGTACGAAATTTTCAAAATCTGGAAAAAGGATTGGCTGAAATCAAAAGAGTGCTGAAGCCCGGAGGAAAACTTGTGATCTTGGAATTCAGCCATCCTAAGTTACCCATCATCAAAACAATTTATCAATTATACATGAGCATTATTACTCCCGGAAGAGGTAAATTGTTTTCAATAAATAAAGACGCTTATCAATATCTAGATGAATCAATAAAAAAGTTC
>CANHLV010000181.1 GCA_947461495.1 Chitinophagaceae bacterium | reverse complement strand
CGTTTTCAATACAGTTGCCGATGCCGTTAAAACTGCAGGAGCCAATGTAAGTATCATTTTTGTTCCACCAGCATTTGCTGCTGATGCCATTATGGAAGCTGCTGAAGCCGGAATCGCTTTGGTGGTGTGTATTACAGAAGGGATTCCTGTTCAGGATATGGTGAATGTAAAAAACTATTTAAAAAGTACATATACAAGATTAATCGGACCCAACTGTCCTGGTGTTATCACTGCAGAAGAATGTAAAGTGGGTATCATGCCAGGCTTTATCTTCAAAAAAGGTCGTATAGGAATCGTTTCTAAATCAGGTACTTTAACCTATGAAGCGGCTGATCAGGTAGCGAAAGCGGGTTTGGGTATCTCTACTGCCATTGGAATTGGTGGAGATCCAATTATTGGAACAACTACTAAAGAAGCTGTTGAGCTATTAATGAATGACGACGAAACTGATGCTATCGTTATGATTGGAGAAATCGGCGGTGGCATGGAAGCAGAAGCTGCTCATTACATCAAATCTACTGGAAATAAAAAACCTGTTGTAGGTTTCATTGCAGGTCAAACAGCTCCTCCGGGAAGAAGAATGGGCCACGCAGGTGCTATTGTTGGTGGTGCTGATGATACAGCTGCTGCTAAAATGAAAATCATGGGAGAATGTGGTATTCACGTAGTTGCAAGCCCTGCAGATATTGGAAAGACAATGGCTGAAGCTTTAAAAAAGTAATCTACTTTACATATTAAATGAATCCGGTTTTATGACCGGATTTTTTTATGTCAAAAAATAGACTTGAAGAAAATTTAGTGGTACTGAATAAATATTAGTAAGAATATTTGGCTATGTCGGGTGTGTGGACGTATTATTGCGATATTGCAATATTGCAATAATAAAAAACCTATTTGCTTATTTTTACAAAAACTCGACTGCATAATACAATCGAGACGTATTTAAAACTTGTAAACTAATTTAAGGACAACTCATTTTTATAAATACACCAATATGAGAAATGATTCAGTTTATAAAATTCCACTCCAGTACAGAAAAATGGAAAACCTCCATATCGTTTTTTGGCTCTTTAAAGACATTGCTTGGTGCATGTTTTGGAAGCCGTTAGGCATTGCAATGATTATTCCAACAATGATTATCTCAATAGTTATTGCTTGGAGAACAAGGCATTTTATGAGTGAACTTTGTCATAACCTTGCTATCACCGTTTGGATTAGTGCCAACAGTTACTGGATGATTAGCGAATTTCTTGGTTTTGACACCAAACCATTGTTTAACGACTATACCTATAAACATCTGGCCCTCATTCCTTTTACCATTGGAATTTTACTATTGGCTTTTTATTATCTCATCTGGAAACCTAAACATAAAGACGAGTTGGAAACAATGTAATTGCACATTCTTTCTTCAAGGTTTTTGTTTGACTTATATTTGCATTCTTTAAAATTTTTTACTTTTTAATTTTTACTTTTTAATATGTTCAGAACCCATACCTGCGGAGAATTAAGATTATCAGATATAAACAAAGCCACTACCCTTTCGGGTTGGGTTCAAACCATTCGTAAATTTGGCAGCATCACTTTCGTTGATTTGAGAGACCGTTATGGAATTACACAATTGCTGTTTTCTGAATCATTAAATGAAAATCTAGAAGCCAACCCTTTGGGAAGAGAATTTGTATTGCAAGTTCATGGCACTGTTAATGAAAGAAGCAATAAGAACAACAATATTCCTACAGGAGAAATCGAAATCCTAGTAAATGAATTTTCAATTCTCAATAAATCCATCACACCACCTTTCACCATTCAGGATGATACGGATGGTGGTGATGATTTAAGAATGAAATATCGTTTTCTAGATTTAAGAAGACAGGCAGTAAGAAAAAATCTTGAACTCAGATATGCAGTGGGCAGAAGTACCAGAAATTATTTGCACGAACAAAGCTTCATGGATATTGAAACACCATTTCTTATCAAATCAACTCCTGAAGGAGCAAGAGATTTCGTGGTGCCTAGCAGGATGAATCCGGGTCAGTTTTATGCATTGCCACAATCTCCACAAACCTTCAAACAATTATTAATGGTAAGTGGTTATGATCGTTACTATCAAATTGTAAAATGTTTTAGAGATGAAGATTTAAGAGCAGACAGACAGCCTGAATTTACTCAGATAGATTGTGAGATGGCATTTGTAGAACAAGAAGACATCTTGAACATGTTTGAAAATTTAATCAAAAGGATTTTCAAAGACGTTAAAAACATTGACTATACTGATAAAGTAGAAAGAATGACCTGGGAAAATGCCATGTGGACTTATGGCAACGATAAGCCCGATATAAGGTTCGATATGAGATTGTGCAATTTGAAATTCCCTTCTCATACATTCCCTGGTAGAGAAGATATTTCATCTTTGATTTCCGGTGTTGATTTCAAAGTATTTGATGAAGCCGAAACGGTAATTGCTATTGCCGCTTCTAACTGCAGTGAATATACGCGAAAACAAACTGACGAGCTAACGGAATGGGTTAAACGTCCGCAAATCGGCATGAAAGGACTTGTATATGTAAAATGTAATGCCGATGGGACTTACAAAAGCAGCGTAGATAAATTTTACAATGAAGAAAAATTAAAAGCAATTGCTGCAGCAGTTAATGCAAAATCTGGCGATATGATTTTTATTTTGGCAGGCGCTGAAGAAAGAACCAGAAAAGCTACAAGCGAATTGAGATTGTATTTAGGACAACAGTTAGGATTGCGCAGAAGCGATGAATTCAAATTATTATGGGTATTAGATTTCCCTTTGTTTGAATACGCAGAAGATGATAATCGCTGGGTAGCCCGTCATCATCCTTTCACTTCTCCAAAGCCAAGTGATATTGCTACCATGATCAACAACAATCCTGTTATTGAAAATGCTGCTGAATATTTAAAACATCCTTATGCCAATATCAAAGCCAATGCTTACGATATGGTATTAAATGGAAATGAAATTGGCGGAGGAAGTATCCGAATTTTCCAGAAAGAATTGCAACAAAAAATGTTTGCGGCTTTAGGTATGGATGAGCACGAACAACAACATAAATTCGGTTTCTTGTTAGGTGCGTTTGAATATGGTGCACCTCCTCATGGTGGTATTGCATTTGGCTTCGACAGACTTTGCTCCATTTTAGGTGGCTCAGAGAGCATCAGAGACTTTATTGCTTTCCCAAAAAACAATAGTGGCAGAGATGTAATGATTGACGCGCCATCTACAATTGATGACAAGCAGTTTGATGAATTGCAAATCAAGTTGGATTTGAAGGCATAGGACTTGTCTTATTAATAACTCAATGCAAATACTAATCGTTTTATGACGTTAATTATTTGCATTTTTTCTTTTGTAAACAAGCGTAAATCATCATTGTCATAAAAAAATATGTTTGCTTCTTTGTTAAAAAAATTATGGCAAACACATTTACCAAAGTTTACATCCAAATTGTTTTTGTTGTTAAAGGCAGAGAAAATTTAATCTCTAAAGATTGGCGTTCCAAATTACACAAATATATTTCTGGGATTATTACCGCAAAATCACATAAGTCTATTATTGTTAATGGGGTTGGAGATCATGTGCATTGCTTTATTGGTCTTAACCCCAATATGTCAATATCTGATCTGGCAAGAGATATAAAAAACAATTCATCGAAATTTATTAATGAGAATAAATTTGTGAAAGGGAAATTTCAGTGGCAACATGGATACGGTGCATTTTCATATTCAGAAACAGCTGTAAAAAATGTCTACAATTATGTTCTTAATCAGGAGGAACATCATAAAGAGAGGGATTTCAAGAGAGAATTTATTGACCTTTTGGAAAGATATGAGATAGAGTATAAACCGGAATACCTTTTTGATTTTTTAGATTGATTTTGTGTCAGTCCTACGGACTTTATGCTGTCGTTTGCTTTCTTTTACAATAATTTCAGTCCTACGGACTTTCGATTACTGATGTGATTTTTTTAAATCTTTATATTTCTAAGGTCTTTTGATTGCTGGTGTGATTTTTTTTAGTCTTTATAGTTCTAAAGACTTTTGATTTCTAGTGATTTTAATGTGGAAAATCATTATCAAAAACATTAAAATTTATTTGTTGTTTTGTGGTTTGTAAGTCCGTAGGACTGAAATTATTGTAAAAGAAACTAACACATCAACTAAAAGTCCGTAGGACTGACATTTTTATATGAGTCTACCCCCTCTCGCAGAACGCCTTCGTCCACAAACCCTGGATGATCTCGTTGGCCAGGAACACCTGACCGGCAAGGGAAGTATACTCAGCACTGCGATTGAAAATAAAAAAATCCCCTCTATTATTTTATGGGGACCACCAGGAGTTGGCAAAACGACCATTGCTGGAATCAT
>CANHLV010000180.1 GCA_947461495.1 Chitinophagaceae bacterium | reverse complement strand
CTCGACCAAGAATTAGGCGTTATTGATGAATAGGTTATTTTAGGTTCGGAAGTAAATTTGTCCTTACTGCAAGAAATCATAAAAAAAACAATAAGCACTAAAAAAAGTATTGTACGCATCTTTTTATTTTGTAACCAAATTTACATAACCACATTGATATTCCAATCTTAAAATAAAAAAGCGATTTTTGCATAAATGACGGAATACGAAAAAAAATACCAAGAACTCAAAAACAGGATTTTAAACATCACATATGATGATTTCGAAGCAGTTGCTGTCGAGTTGTTTCAATTTCAATACGAATTCAACAACACCTACAAAGAATACTGTAATGCGCTTAAAATCGACAGAAACTACGTTACATCAAGTTCACAAATTCCGTTTTTGCCCATTCAATTTTTTAAAAGCAGAACCATAAAAACTGGCACATTTGAGGAAGCAGCTGTTTTTGAAAGCAGTGGAACTACTGGTTCTATATCGAGCAAACATTTTGTAAAAGATTTGAGTATATACGAATCAAGCTTTTTACAATCATTTACTGAATTTTATGGCAACATCAGCGAATATTGTATCATAGGCCTATTGCCCTCCTACTTTGAAAGAAAAGGTTCTTCACTTGTTTATATGGTTGACAAAATGATTACGCAAAGCGGTCATGCCAACAGCGGTTTTTATTTATACGATTTCGAAGCATTAAAAAACATTCTTGATTTAAACGAAGTCCGTCAACAAAAAACGCTGCTTATTGGTGTTAGTTATGCATTACTTGATTTTTCAGAAAAATTTCAAATGCAGTTGAATCATACGATTGTAATGGAAACCGGTGGTATGAAAGGTAGACGCGAGGAACTTAGCAAGCAGGAGCTCCACAAACAATTGAAACATAATTTTGGTGTCAATGAAATTCATTCAGAATATGGCATGACGGAATTATTGTCGCAGGCTTATTCAAAAGGCAATGGTATTTTTAATTGTCCGCCTTGGATGAAAATCATGGTTCGTGAGTTGGATAATCCGTTAGAAACGATTTCTGATTTCAATGTAATTCCTTCTTATTTTGGTGGTATAAATGTAATCGACTTTGCCAATATCAACAGTTGTTGCTTTATTGCCACAGAAGATGCGGGAATCGTTTATGCTGATGGAAGCTTTGAAATCACGGGTAGAATTGAAGACAGTGATATCAGGGGTTGTGGATTGATGATTGTCTGAGTCAAAATAATAAAACTTAATTTTCAAAAACCCAGTACCAGTTTCCGATTTCATTACGGTCGAGATGTGCAGACTGATGTTTAAGTCTTTTTTCATAGTGACCGGAAGCAGTCCTTTCAAGCATAAAATGACCATCAACGGAAAATATTTCTACCTGGCTGCTATCTGCAGAAAATAAAACACCGGTTTGAGTGGTTTTGTCTGGACTTAATATGCTCATTGGCAATTCAAAAGGACGAACACACTCTTTTCTCAATTCACTCCATAGGTAACCGGCAGAAGCTATACATCCATGTTCGTCTTTATCAGCTCCTACGAGTGTTGAAGCATTGGCAGTTTTTTTAACTTCCGACTTTTTGTATTTTGAAGTAGAGCAGGAAGAAAAAATCATCAGTGAAAACATAATAAAAAAGGACAGTTTCATAATCATCAATCTTTTTTACCCTTTAAAATACTAAATTGTCAGGGTAATTTATATAAAGGTTAATAAAAAACCACCCCGAAATGGAGTGGTTTTTATTACTTGCCAGTAAATTATTTATAAATTAATCGGCAAAATAACTTCTGTGATTAAACAAAAAAATTATGGTTTTTTTGTTGTATCAGCAGCTGGAGTAGCCATAGAATCAGCTGGCTTAGCCATAGAATCTGTAGCAGCTGGAGCTGGAGTTTCAACTGGAGCTACAGCAGCAGAATCAGTTGTTGCTTCTTCTTTAGTTTCTCCACCACCGCATGAAGTTAATGTTGCAGCGATCATTGCAATTGCTAAAAACTTTTTCATTGTTGTTTTTTTTTGGTTTAAAATTATAATTTGCGGTTTAATACCACATTTCGGCAAAGGTAACCCGAATTTTTTATTTTTTTTTCAACGGGTTACTAATTTTTAAAAATTGTATAAAGGATACGCTGTGAATAATAACGTTCAGGATAAAAATTTACTGGAAGGATTAGCTGCTCAGGACAAGGCCTCTATCGAAATTATTTACCGCGATAATTTTCAGATGGTTCAGACAATGGTACTTAATAACAGAGGTACTACTGATGATGCCGCTGATATTTTTCAGGAGGCAATGATTGTTTTATTTGAAAAATCTATTGACTCTGATTTTGTTTTAACCTGTCAGATTAAAACATATTTATATTCAGTATCCCGCAGAATCTGGCTTAAAAAACTTCAGAAACAAAAAAGAACAGCATCTCATACAGATGATTTTGAGCAAGTTGTACAAGTTGACGAAGATTTAGATGAACATAAACAAAAGCAGGTCAGTTTTGAAATCATGGAGACTGCACTGGCAAAAATTGGCGACCCTTGCAAGAGCTTACTGGAAGCTTATTACATTCAGAAAAAGCAAATGCACCAGATAGCCGCCGAATTTAATTATACAAATGCTGACAATGCAAAAACCCAGAAATACAAATGTCTGGTGCGGTTGAAAAAAATATTTTTTGCAGAATATAAAAACCTGAAGTGATATGGAAGATACTTTATTATTCGACGCTGTAGAAAGATTTCTTAATCAAGAAATGACTGCTCAAGAGTTATTTTATTTTGAAGAAATGAGAAAAAATAATGCTGAGTTTGATCAACAGGTAGTGGAAATGATTTATTTCATTCAGGAGTTGAACAAATTTGGAACACAAAAAAGTTTGAGGCATATTTTAATTGAGACTGAAAATAAACTATCAGAAGAAGGCGCTATTTCAAGAGACCCGTTGAAAGGAAAAGCAAAAGTTATTTTCCTATGGAATCGTTATAAAAGAACCATTGCAGTTGCAGCTTCAATTGCCGTTATCGTATCGATCACCTGTGCCACTATTATTGCTTCATTTAGCGGCAATAAGCAAAACAACATCAAACCTTTAGTTGAAAAGCTTAAAGAACAAGATGTAAAATATAAAAAGCTTGAAAAACAGATTGGCAAATTAAAAGATGCCACAGAAAATCAGATCGTTGCTGAAAAACCTCGTTTGGAAAGCAAGTTCAGGGCCACTGGATTCATGATTGATGTAAATAATAATTATATCGTTACGAATGCTCACGTTCTCAACGAAGCGCCTCATCAATTAATCGTTGAAAACAATAAAGGTGAACAATATTTGGCAGAATCTGTTTATGTTAATCCCGAAAGCGACCTTGCAGTTATAAAAATCACAGATAAAGATTTCAAAAAAATACCTGCCCTTCCGTTCAGCATTAGAAAAAATAACGCTGATTTAGGCGAACAGGTATTTATATTGGGCTATCCTAAACAAGAAATCGTTTATGGCGAGGGTTACATCAGTGCTCAAAACGGTTATCAAATGGATACAATTTTCTGCCAATTGAGTACATTAGCCAATGAAGGAAATAGTGGCTCACCGGTTTTTAATAATAATGGAGAGATTGTTGGTGTAATTTCCAGTAAAGAAGCAGATGCTGAAGGTGTGGTTTATGCGATTAAAGCTGCAAACATTTACAATGCAATCCATGAAATGAGAAAAGTAAAAGAGAATAGCGACATCAAAATTACCGCCAAGCCAATTTTAAGAAAAACAGATAGAATTACCCAAATCAAAAAAGTACAAGATTATGTATTTATGATTAAAGGGAATTAAGAAATTTTCCGTTTTTTTTTGCTAATATGCCAGACTACAAAAGCTACAGCAAACTCCTTTTATCCTTCAAACCAATTCCAATGCACAAAGTTTATTTATTGCTTGGCAGTAATCTTGGAGACTCCGCCGAACAATTGAAACATGCAAAAGGACAAATCACCAAACTAATAGGAAATATCACTAAAGAATCCTCTTTTTACAGTACGGCGGCATGGGGAAATACATCACAACCTGATTTCTTAAATCAGATTGTAGTGGTTACCACTACATTAACTCCTGAATTGCTGCTAGACACTATTCTTCAAATAGAAAAAGATATGGGTAGGGTCAGGAATATAAAGAACGACCCAAGAATTATTGATATCGATATTATTTTCTTTGCCAAAAAAATCATTCAAAAAGAAAATCTCACCATACCGCACCCACTATTACAGGAAAGAAATTTTGTTTTAGTACCGCTACATGAACTTTCTCCTAATTTTATCCATCCTGTGTTAAAGAAAACCGTTCATCAATTGCTGAAAACATGCAAAGACAAACTTGCTGTGCAAAAAAAATGAGCTTTTTTTATTTCATTCCACTTATTTTGCAAGTCAAATGAAGTATAGTTT
>CANHLV010000179.1 GCA_947461495.1 Chitinophagaceae bacterium | reverse complement strand
GTATGGCACATAGAGGCCGTCTCAATGTATTAGCCAACATTCTTGGAAAAACTTACGAAGAAATTTTTAATGAATTTGAAGGTAACGCAACACCTGATACTACAATGGGTAGCGGTGATGTGAAATACCATTTAGGATTTAGCAGCGATGTGCAAACCACATCAGGTAATAAAATTCATTTAAAACTTTGCCCGAATCCTTCACATCTGGAAGCAGTTGATCCTGTTGTTTTAGGATATTCAAGAAGCAAGGCAGATGTTTTGTATAATAGCAATCACGAAAATATTTTACCAATATTAATTCATGGCGATGCTTCAGTGGCAGGACAGGGAATTGTTTACGAAGTGTTGCAAATGAGCAACCTCGAAGGTTACAGAACCGGTGGTACTATTCATTACGTCATCAACAACCAGATTGGTTTTACAACTGATTTTGACGACGCAAGGAGTGCTGATTATTCAACTTCAATAGCTGCAATGGTTCAAGCCCCTGTGTTTCATGTTAATGGCGACGACCCCGAAGCCGTTGTAAAAGTTGCAGAAATCGCGACTCAATACCGTCAGAAATTTAACGCTGATATATTTATTGATATGGTTTGTTATCGTCGTCATGGACATAACGAAGGCGATGAACCTAAATTTACACAGCCTCAGCTTTACGCGCTTATCGATAAGCATTTGAATCCTCGTGAAGTGTATACACAGTTCTTAATTGAAAATGGCGAGCCGGATGCAAAATCTTTGGCAAAAGAAATGGAACAGCAGTTTTTGAAGGAGTTACAGGATCGGTTAGACGAAGTAAAACAGCACCCACTTCCCTACAAATACCAGCAACCTGAATTGTGGTGGCAAAAATTGAGAAAAGCAACTGCGGAAGATTTTTTACAATCTCCAACAACTGCCATCAGCGAAGAAATGGCAAAAAAATTATTGGATCATTTAATGCAATGGCCTGCAGATTTCAAGCCATTGAAGAAAGTGGAAAAGCTATTGCAGGATAAAATAAAATTATTTCAAGATCAAAATAAAATTGATTGGGCTACTGCAGAGCTTATGGCTTATGGCAGCTTAATCAGTGAAGGTAAAGATGTGAGAATGAGTGGACAGGATGTGAAACGCGGAACATTCAGCCATCGTCATGCCATTTTATTTGACGAAAAAACCAACGCTGAATACAGCAGGTTGCAATCTTTCTCAAATGATGGTTCTCAATTCAGAATTTACAACTCATTACTCAGTGAATATGCAGTTTTAGGATTTGAATATGGATATGCATTGGCCAATCCTAATTCGCTTGTGATTTGGGAAGCGCAGTTCGGCGATTTTAGCAATGGGGCACAAATTATCATAGACCAGTTTATATCAGCAGCCGAAACCAAATGGCAAACCATGAACGGTGTGGTGATGTTGTTGCCACATGGTTATGAAGGTCAAGGCCCGGAACATAGCAGTGCCAGATTGGAAAGATATTTACAGCAATGTGCTGAACTAAATATGGTAGTTACCAACATTACTACTGCAGCCAATTTGTTCCATGCCTTACGCAGACAGTTGACCTGGGAATTCAGAAAGCCGATGATCAATTTTTCGCCTAAAGCCAATTTAAGACATCCCGGCAGTTACAGTGATTTATCTGAATTTACCTCAGGAGGATTTAGAGAAGTTATTGATGATGCATCAGTAAGCGATGCTACACAAATCAAAAAAGTGTTGATGTGTAGCGGTAAAATCTACTTTGATTTGGAAGAAAAACGTCAGAAAGAAAATAGAAATGATATTGCAATTGTTAGAGTTGAACAATTGTATCCTTTGCCTCAAAACCAGCTTGATGCTTTATATAAAAAATATTCAAAAGCCATCTGGTATTGGGTACAGGAAGAGCCACTCAATATGGGAGCTGCCTCTTATTTGCGCATGAATCTGAAAAATATAAATTTCTATATTTTCAGCAGACTCGCCAGTGCAGCTACCGCAACCGGTTTTTCAAAAATTCATGCAAAAGAGCAAGCAGAAATATTGAATGCAGCCTTTACTAAATAATATTGTTTTCAAAAGGAAATAAAGAAATTATATGTTTCAAAGTTTAAGTGAGAAATTAGAAAGTGCTTTTAAGAATATAAAAGGCCAGGGTAGAATTACCGATTTAAACATTGCCAATACGATAAAGGATATACGCCGAGCCTTAGTAGATGCGGATGTTAACTATAAAATAGCAAAAGAATTTACCGACAAAGTAAAAGAAACTGCTTTAGGCACAAAGGTATTGCTTGCTGTAAATCCCGGACAGCAAATGGTGAAGATTGTGCAGGATGAACTAACGGATTTGATGGGCGGCGAAGCGTCTGAATTTAATATTTCCGGCAATCCGGCAATTATATTAATCGCTGGTTTGCAGGGTAGTGGTAAAACTACTTTCAGTGGTAAGTTGGCTAATTATTTAAAAACCAAAAAAGGAAAATCTCCATTACTCGTTGCAGGTGATATTTACCGTCCGGCGGCGATTGATCAGCTAGAAGTTCTGGGTTCTCAAATTGGTGTTGATGTTTATAGTGAAAGAGAAAATAAAGATGCGGTTTCTATTGCACAAAATGCGATTAAAGAAGCCAAAGCAAAAAATAAAAATGTAATTATTATAGATACTGCGGGTCGTTTGGCTGTGGATGAAGTGATGATGACGGAAGTCGCCAATATTAAAGCGGCTGTAAATCCTCAGGAGATTTTATTTGTCGTAGATAGTATGACAGGTCAGGATGCGGTAAATACGGCTGCAGCTTTTAATGAAAGACTAGATTTCAGCGGCGTTGTACTAACCAAATTAGATGGTGATACTAGAGGTGGTGCCGCTTTATCTATTAAATACACGGTAAACAAGCCTATCAAGTTCAGTAGCAGCGGCGAAAAAATGGATACGTTGGATGTGTTTTATCCCGACAGGATGGCACAACGTATTTTGGGGATGGGAGATATTGTGAGTTTGGTTGAGCGAGCTCAAGAACAATTTGACGAAGCCGAAGCAGCAAAGTTGGAAAAGAAAATCAGAAAGAATCAGTTTGATTTTGAAGATTTTAAAACACAACTTCAGCAAATCAAAAAAATGGGAAATCTTAAAGATTTGATGGCTATGATTCCCGGAGTAGGCAAACAAATAAAGGATTTAGATATTAATGATAATGCATTCAAAGGCATAGAGGCCATGATAAATTCCATGACCATGGAAGAGCGTCGTAATCCAGATATCATTAATCCGAGCCGCAAACAGCGAATTGCCAAAGGAAGCGGTAAAGATTTAGCAGAGTTGAATCAATTCATCAAGCAATTTGAACAAATGAAGGATATGATGAAGATGATGAATAAGATGCCAATGGGCAGGATGCCGGGCATGGGAGGGATGGGGAAGAGGTAGGTGCCCCCTCGATCCCCCAAAGGGGGAAGTTGATTGTATTGTGTACTTTGCCCACGAAGGTCGCAGACCGAGTTATAATAAGGATTAATTGGTTTAGCTCGTTCAAAGCCTATACAGCCTATCCAAGCACTTACAGTTTGACCATGAAGAAAAATCCTCATAAATCTCCTTTTTTTTCAAAAAATCACCTTATCTTCGCCTCCCCGATTTAAAATCGGATTAAACCCTATTGTTCACAACCGAAAAAATTTCTATTTTTTATGGCTGTAAAAATGAGATTACAAAGACATGGTTCTAAGAAAAGACCATTCTATTTCATTGTTGTTGCAGACGGACGCAGTCCTCGCGACGGTAAATTCATTCAAAAATTAGGTACTTACAATCCTTTGACTGTTCCTGCAACTGTGCAGGTAGACCGTCAGAAAGCATTGGATTGGCTACAGAAAGGTGCTCAACCCACTGATACTGTTCGTCGTATTCTTTCTTTCAAAGGTGTATTGTATCTAAAACATTTGCTTCGTGGTGTAAGCTTAGGCTTATTTGATGAAGCAACTGCAATGGAGAAATTTACCAAGTGGAGCGTAGAGCACGATGCTCACGTTGCTAAGCGCCAAAGTGCTCATAAAAAAGCACGCATGGATAGCCGCAATGCGCCTGTTGTAAAAAAAGTTGAATCTGCGCCGGCTCCGGTGGAAACACCAGCACCAGCAGAAGAAGCTCCTGCAGCAGAAGTAACACAAGAAGAAACAAAAACAGAAGAATAATTATCTCTGTGCCGTAAATTCTTTCAAGTCCCGTTTTATGCGGGACTTTTTTAATGTTGACTTTTAGATTTTTGACTTTTTAATTTTGATTTATAGCCATGTCTGAATATTTTAAAATAGGTAAACTAGCTGCCAGTTATGGATTAACAGGCGAATTGGTGTTGCAACATCATCTTGGTAAAAAGACCAGTCTAAAAGGTTTAGAGGCGATTTTTATTGAAGAGGGATCCGAAAATTTCATGCCTTACTTTATTGAAAAAACGACTATAAAAAGCGATACTGAAACTTATATCAAATTAGAAGGAATTGAT
>CANHLV010000178.1 GCA_947461495.1 Chitinophagaceae bacterium | reverse complement strand
AGCTTGTGGTGCTGGAAACAAAAAAGCAGCGAAATTAACTAACGTCTTTAAAGTATGTTTAACAGGCGCTCCTGTTTATTCTAAATCTACCAATACAACTGATGGTATCAAAGCTCAGGTTTATCCAAACCCTAACAATGGTATTTTCACTGTAAGAATTGAAACCGGTGTTACTTCAAGAGCAACTGCTTCTATTCAAATTTTTGATATGAACGGTCGTGTGGTTTCTAACTTCACTGCTCAAAACAACAATGGTTTGATTTCAGAAAACATCAACAACAGCAATTTGAATAACGGTATCTACACAGTAAGATATACTTTTGGAAACGTTACCAATACTATTAAAATGGTGGTTCAAAAATAATCTCTCATGATTTAAAATATAGTTAGTAAGAAAAAAGGGTCGCTGTTTAAGCGGCCCTTTTTCTATTTGCAAAAATGCTTAACAATAGCGTAACCATTTCTTCAGTTTTTGATAACACACAATAATTTACTTTGAAAAACTTAAGCAATGAATTTTATTAAAAAAATTAGACATCAACTATTTCTATTTATTATTGATGTTGCTTTCACACTTTTTAATCCATTTGAATCATCATTAAAGTTTCATAAAATCCAGTAATGGATAAAGAAAAAAAAAGAAAGATTGACATACTGGTTCTTTCGGATATACATCTCGGAACCTATGGTTGTCATGCTAAGGAATTATTGCATTATCTGAAATCAGTTAAACCCAAAGTATTGATTTTGAATGGCGACATTATTGATATATGGCAATTCAGTAAAAGATACTGGCCAAAATCTCACATGAAAGTGGTCAAGCATTTTATGACCTGGATGAATAAAGGCGTAAAAGTTTATTACATCACCGGCAACCATGATGAGATGTTGAGGAAGTTTGTCGGATTCAAAATGGGCGGTTTGAAAATAGTAAACAAAGTGATTCTCGATTTAGATAATGGGAAAAAAGCATGGTTCTTTCATGGCGATGTATTTGATGTTACCATGCAACATAGTAAATGGCTTGCCAAATTAGGAGCGGTAGGTTATGATACGTTGATTTTGATCAATCGTTTTGCCAATTTTATCTCAGAAAAAGTATTTAAAAGAGGAAAATTATCACTTTCCAAAAAAATAAAGAATGGAGTAAAGTCGGCTGTAAAATTCATCAATCAGTTTGAACAAACTGCCGCTGAAATTGGTATCAGCAATCATTATGATTATGTTGTTTGTGGACATATTCATCAACCTGAAATGAGAAAAATTGAAAATCAACATGGCTCAATAATGTATTTGAATAGTGGCGACTGGATTGAAAATTTAACTTCACTGGAATATATAAACGAAGAATGGAAAATTTACCAGTTTGATCAAAACGCATACAGCAAAGAAATACACGATGATGAGGAAGAATTAAATGCCAATAAATTATTTGAAAACCTAGTTGAGGAATTCAATCTGATGAAATCGTAACTGAAAAATTCATTAAAGTTGATACGTTTCAAATGATAGTAAAGGATATTCAAATTCAAAAGTAAAAATTCAAAAGAAGGAATTCTAGTAAGAGAAACATACAATTTTGACTTTTTAATTTTGACTTTATAATTAACAAATGAAAATTTTATACGCCATACAAGGAACTGGCAATGGACACATCAGTCGGGCCCGTGACATCATTCCTATTTTGCAAAAAAAAGGGGAACTAGATATTTTGATTTCAGGCATTCAAGCTGATGTTAGTTTGCCTTATGAAGTGAAGTATAAATTCAAAGGATTAAGTTTCATTTTCGGTAAAAATGGCGGCATCGATTTACTGAGTACTTATAAGAAAAGTAATCTCCGAAATTTATACAAAGAAATTCAACAGTTACCTATAAAGCAATATGATTTGGTGATTAGTGATTTTGAACCGGTGAGCTCATGGGCGGCAAAAACAAATAATATTCCTTGCATTGGATTGAGCCATCAAGCGGCAGTCATCAATAAAAAATCTCCCAAACCAAAAAATACTGATTTGATTGGTAAGATGGTTTTAAAAAATTATGCACCTGTAACTCTAGCTTATGGTTTCCATTTTAAAAAATATGATGAAAATATTTTTACACCAGTAATCAGAGCACAAATCAGAGATGCTAAACCAAAAAAATTAGGCCACTATACAGTTTATCTTCCTGCCTACAGTGATGATCGAATGATTAAAGTACTGGGTGAAATAAAAGGAGTAAGATGGGAAGTGTTCAGCAAACACACCAGTAAGGAAATCATAAAGAACAATATTCACATTCGACCTATCAATAACGAAAAGTTTATCAATAGTTTACTCTCATGTACTGGGATACTTTGTGGGGCCGGATTTGAAACACCTGCCGAAGCTCTATTCTTAAAGAAAAAATTAATGGTGATTCCCATGAAAGGCCAGTATGAACAACAATGCAATGCTGCGGCTTTGAAAGAAATGAGCGTACCAGTCATCAAGTCATTAAAGCTAAAACATATCGATAAAATAGTCTCATGGGTTAGTATGGCGCAACATATTCCTGTTGATTATTCAAATGATACGGAGGCTATTCTTGATGAAATCATTAAAAAACACAAGGCTAAAAAAACCACACCGGTTTTAAAAATCGGAAAAAAAATTGATTCATATAAAAAGCTGAAGTCGAAAAGTTTTGGTAAGATTTTAGAAGGATTGTCAAAAGGATAAAATTATGTTTATTTCAAGAGAAGGGTTTGGTAATGACTTTAGCTGGGGTGTTTCTACTGCTGCATTTCAAATTGAAGGGGCTACACAGAAGCATGGAAAAGGATTGTCAATCTGGGATGATTTTACACAAAAAAATAAGAAAATTCGCAACAATCAAAATGCCCAAATTGCCTGTGATTATTACCATAAATACACAGAAGATATTTACCACATCAAAGAACTTTCAATACCTAATTACAGGTTTTCGATTTCATGGGCAAGAATATTGCCTTATGGTATCGGCCAGATTAATCAACAGGGATTAGACTATTATAAACGAGTTATAGATTATTGTTTGGAGTTAGGCATTGAGCCTTGGATCACATTATATCATTGGGATCTTCCATTGGAATTACAAATGAAAGGCGGCTGGTCAAACAGAGATATTATTCAATGGTTTTCAGAATATGTAGAAGTCTGTGTTAAGCATTTTGGTTATGCTGTAAAAAATTGGATTGTATTAAATGAACCGATGGTATTTACAGGGGCGGGATATTTTTTGGGTGTACATGCTCCGGGAGTAAAGAGTCTGGATAAATTTTTGGCTGCTGCTCATCATGCAACTTTGAGTCAATCAATTGGGGCGCGTATCATCAAGTCGTATTTACCTGAAAGTAAAGTGGGCACTACATTCTCATATTCTCATCTGGAGCCCTGTAGATTATTTCATGAAAAAGATGAGGCGGCAGTAAAAAGAGTAGATGCTTTATTAAATCGGCTTTTTATTGAGCCCTTGTTGGGCATGGGTTATCCTGTAAATGATTTACCATTTTTAAAAAGAATTGAAAAGTACATCAAACCCGAAGATGAAAAAATACTACCCTTTGACATGGATTTTATTGGGTTGCAAAATTATACCAGAGAAGTGGTAAAGCACACTTCACTTATTCCATTGATCAATGCGAAAATCATTAAGGCTAGTAAAAGGAATGTTACTTCATATACGCAAATGGATTGGGAAGTATTTCCGCGTGCAATATATCTTTCTTTAAAAAGACTACATGCTTACAATAAAATAAAAGAAATTATCATTACAGAAAATGGCGCTGCTTTTGAAGACAATTTTGAAAATGGAATCATAAATGATGAAAAAAGAAGAAAGTTTTTAGAAGACAATATTCAAGAAGTGTATCAGGCAAAAAAAGAAGGGGTAAATGTAAAGGGTTATTTTATATGGACCTTGACTGATAATTTTGAATGGGCCGAAGGTTATCATCCCAGATTTGGCATTATTCACATAGACTTCAAAACTCAAAAAAGAACCATTAAAACCTCCGGCAATTGGTATGCTCAGTTTTTAAAAAATGAGGTGCGTTTATAAATCCCATCTTTCTGCTTTGATGTTCTCAAATCTCTTTTTATCAGAGTTCAACAATTCGATTAGTTTTGTGTTTTAATTACAATCAAACTAATAATGAAAATTATCCCCCTAAGCGAAGGCAGTTTCACCATAGATCAAACCAAAGAATTTGTACCTTTTAATCTTGATACCGACGACCTTCAGCAAAGATCTAGAGGAAGTTTATTAGTGGAAATCCAGCCATTTCTTGTCATCACAAAAAAAGATATTATTATTCTTGATTGCGGACTCGGCTTTACAAATAATAATGATTTACTGCAGATTCATGAACAGCTTATTGAAAATGATATTGACCCATTATCAGTTACAAAAGTATTATTGACTCATCTTCATAAAGACCATTCCGGTGGTATTAGCAAATACGATAAGTTGCTTAACCGTTATT
>CANHLV010000177.1 GCA_947461495.1 Chitinophagaceae bacterium | reverse complement strand
TAGGAAACAGTTCCATCAAAAGAGTATTGGATGAAGTCAATACTTTAAAAATTATTACAGAAGATGAAGAATTTTTAAAGAGCTTTGACACGCCTGAAGATTTTCATTCTTTTGAACTTTAATGATATTAGATATGAATCATTCAATTACCGAAGTACAGATCGATAAATATAAAGATGATCTACTGTTTAAAGCTGATGATATTTTGGCTGTTGAAGAACCTTTGGAAATTAAACTTGTTCACGGCAATGCTAATAACAAACAAACCACCAATGTTTCCATCACCATGCGCACGCCGGGAAATGATTTGGAACTGGCTGTTGGTTTTTTATTTACAGAAGGAATCATTAACGACATTAAACAATTAAATATCAATCCTGATTTTTACTCGCATCAGAATTCATCAAACAGCATCAATATATTTTGTAAAGAAGATGTGCTGATTGATCACAAACTATTGCAAAGAAATTTTTATACCACATCGGCTTGTGGTGTTTGCGGAAAAGCCAGTATAGATGCTATTTACACATTGACTGATGATAGTAAAACAAACAACAACTTCTCAGTTTCAAAAGACATCATCATTCAATTGCCGGATTTATTAAATCAACAACAAGATATTTTCAAACATACAGGTGGTATTCATGCAGCAGCACTTTTCAATAAAGAAGGCGTTTTACTCGAAAGCAGAGAAGATGTTGGAAGGCACAATGCTTTGGACAAGTTGATTGGTGCTTATTTCCTAAAATCAACTGATGAACAGATGATTCCGAATGAAAGTATTTTATTATTAAGCGGTAGAGCAAGTTTTGAATTGCTACAAAAATCAGCCATGGCTGGTATTTCAATTATTTGTGCAGTAGGAGCACCATCTAGCCTTGCCGTTGAAACGGCTAAAAGATTCGGCATCACTTTAATTGGCTTCCTCCGAAACAATCGTTTTAATATCTATTCCAATCCTCAGCGAATTCAGTTGTAATGTGAATTATTGAGATTACATTTCAAAGTAAAAATTCAAATATGAGTAAGAACGTTTTTTACTTTTTAATTTTTACTTTTGAATTAAACATTTGCAAATGAAGATTAGAATCAAAGGCAACTCTATAAGATTAAGACTTACCAAAACAGAAGTTGACAACTTTGCAGCAAATGGTTTTGTGGAAGAGAAAACAGAATTTGGCGATACTTATTTTTCATACAGAATGGAAAGCAGTGCTCATCATAAAGAATTAGCTGCAGCATATCAGGGAAACTTAATTACTGTTTTTATTCCTGCTGATATAGCTCAAAACTGGACTTCCACTGAATTGGTGGGATTTGAAAATAAAATGGACATTGGCAACAACAAACAACTTTTCTTACTGGTTGAAAAAGATTTTGTTTGTTTGGATAATACATTTGAAGACCAAAGTGATAATTTCCCTAATCCCAATGCAGTTTGTTAACTTAGATTCATGAGCCATAACCATCATAGAAAAACACATGCTCAGAATCCGGAAAAATTTACCGGTATAAAATTATCTAAGCCTAAAAAGGCAGCAGCAGGAATGACGGCTGTGATAAAAGCTACTCAACATGTTCTTGCGGAAATGGATCCAGCAAGAGCTTTCAAAGCACTTAATGACCTTAATCAAAAAAAAGGATTTCTTTGTCCGGGTTGTGCATGGCCTGATCCTGACGATGACCGTTCGAGTTTAGGTGAATATTGTGAGAATGGCGTTAAAGCTATTGCAGAAGAAGCCACCAATAAAAAACTCACATCCAAATTCTTTGCAGAAAATTCAGTGGCAGCATTATCTCAACTTGACGATTATACCATTGGCAAAAAAGGTCGTATTGCGCAACCCATGTATTTGCGTAAAGACGCCACACATTACGAGCCTATATCTTGGGATGATGCCTTCAAGCTCATAGCAAAAAATATTCACGAACTCGATTCTCCTGATGAAGCTATATTTTACACATCAGGTAGAACCAGTAATGAAGCGGCATTTTTATATCAATTGTTTGTAAGAGAATTGGGCACCAATAATTTACCTGATTGCTCCAACATGTGCCACGAAAGCAGCGGTGTAGCTCTTACAGAAACGGTGGGTATTGGAAAAGGTTCTGTTACATTGGAAGATTTTTATGAAGCAGAAGTCATTATCATCTTAGGTCAAAACCCAGGCACCAATCATCCCAGAATGTTATCCGCTTTACAAAAAGCCAAACAGAATGGTTGTAAAATCATTGCCGTAAATCCATTGCCTGAAACAGGTTTAATTGCCTTCAAAAATCCACAAGAGATAAAAGGGATGTTGGGCATCAAATCACAATTGACGGATCTTTTTTTACAAATAAAAATAAATGGAGATCTCGCTCTGCTAAAAGCAATCGAACAAAGATTATATCAAGAAGAACAAAAAAATCCCGGAACTGTTTTCGATTTAAATTTCATCAAAGAACATACCCATCGATATGATGACTTCATCAATAATATCCATCAACATTCCATTGAAACATTATTGCAAACTTGCGGCATTTCATCTCATCAATTGGAAGAAGCTGTTGAGCTTTTAAAAAATAAAAATAAAATCATTGCTTGCTGGGCAATGGGATTGACGCAACACAAAAATGCAGTTGCAACGATACAAGAAGTTGTCAATTTATTATTACTGAAAGGCAGTATTGGCAAGCCCGGAGCGGGTACTTGTCCTGTACGCGGACATAGCAATGTGCAAGGCGATAGAACCATGGGTATTTATGAAAAACCATCTGAAAAGTTTCTAGATGCCATTGAAAAAAGTTTCGGGTTTGCTCCACCAAGAAAGCATGGATTGGATGTTGTGGATAGCATCAAAGCAATGCATGAAGGTAAAGCGAAATTGTTTTTTGCTATGGGTGGAAATTTTCTGTCTGCAACTCCTGATACCAATTATACTGCCGAAGCTTTACACAATTGCAAGTTGACAGTTCAGGTGTCTACCAAATTAAACCGGAGTCATTTGATAACCGGAGAAGAAGCCTTGATATTACCAACTTTTGGCAGAAGCGATAAAGACATCATCAATGGAGTTGAACAATTCATCAGTTGTGAAAATTCTATGGGCGTTGTACAACAAAGCAAAGGCAATCTCAAACCCGTGAGTAATGAATTGATGAGTGAAGCAGTTATCGTTTGTAATTTGGCGAAGTATGTTTTGGGCAATTCATCTAAAGTGAATTGGGATTTGTATGCAACGAATTACGATCACATCAGAGATGCCATTCAAAAAACAATTCCTGGTTTTGAAGATTATAACCAGCGTGTAAGGATTCCCGGTGGGTTTTATTTACCCAATGGTTCTCGCGAAGGAACTTTCAATACATTTTCAGGAAAAGCGAATTTCACCATTTCAGATGTTGAATTTCAACAGCATGAACCCGATGAATTGGTGATGATGACGGTTAGAAGTCATGATCAATTTAATACCACTATTTATGGACTTAACGACCGTTATAGAGGTGTGAGCAATGAAAGACGCGTGATCTTTATGAATCGAGCGGATATCGCAGAAAGAGAAATGCAGGGCGGTGATATAGTTGATTTGTTTAATTTTCATAATGGAGTTGAACGGGTTGTCAGAAAGTTTATTATCATTGAATTTAATATTCCAAAAGGTTGTGCGGCGACTTATTTCCCTGAAGCCAATGTGCTGGTACCCATTGATAGTGTTGCAGATAGGAGCAATACACCGACAAGCAAGTATATTGTTTTAAAAGTCCGGAAACATATTCACTAAGTCTTTGGAATATCTTGATAAAATCTCTGAATTAAATGTCATTGTCAAATTATCAGGAGTTATTTTTGCACCATGATTTTTTCATCCACTTTACTGGAGAAAGCCGTTAATGAGTTTGCCAAACTTCCGGGTATTGGTAAAAAGACAGCCTTAAGACTGGTATTGCATTTGATCAAACAGGATGAAAAAGAAGTAAGCCATTTCAGCGAAACTATTGCTGAAATGAGAAATCAGATTAAGTTTTGCAAACGCTGCCATAATATTTCCGATAAAGAAACCTGTAATATCTGTGCGAATCCATCACGCAAACAGGATATCATATGTGTTGTTGAAAATATCAGAGATGTGATTGCCATAGAAAGCACACAACAGTTTAACGGAACTTTTCACGTTTTAGGTGGCATCATTTCTCCTTTGGATGGAGTTGGTCCAGAGCAATTGAATATCGAACCGTTAATCAATCGCGTCACAAAAGAGGAAACAAAAGAAATTATTTTCGCTCTAAACCCTAATATCCAAGGGGACACTACCATTTACTATATTGGCCGTAAGCTAAAAGAAACGCCTGTAAAGATTACCACTATTGCTCGCGGTATTGCCTTTGGCGGCGAGCTGGAATATGCTGATGAAATGACTTTAGCGAAAAGTATCAGCAATCGAATTCCGGTAGAACACTACATTTCTTCCATAAATTGAGTTTTATAAGTTTGTCTGTAATACAGACTTGT
>CANHLV010000176.1 GCA_947461495.1 Chitinophagaceae bacterium | reverse complement strand
ATGAATAAAAATTCGTGAGCCCCCTCAGTCCCCCGAAGGGGAAAGTTGTCATTTAGGAAATAAAAATAATCTTCTTGTGTCTTTTTGGCTTTGTGCTTTGTGGCATAAAATAATTCGTGGCTAACCAACAAAACATAATCAAAGTCCCCTTTGGGGGATTTAGGGGGCTTCATTCTAGGCAATCCAACAAAACATAATCAAAGTCCCCCTTTGGGGGATTTAGGGGGCTAAATATTTTTCAAATAATTCCCTCATTTTTTTCCCCACCCAAAAAAATCATCCTATCTTTACACGACCTCTAGGATATTCCTTTCATTCTTTGGTCAAAAAATCAATAAAATTAATATGATGAATTGTTAAGTCTGCAACGACTTTATAGCATCATTTTTTAATTTTTAATTTTAATTTTTTACTTTTTTCGTATGGCCAAATATATTTTTGTTACCGGTGGTGTAACTTCTTCATTAGGTAAGGGTATTATCGCGGCTTCACTTGCAAAGTTGTTGCAGGCAAGAGGTTTGAAGTGTACTATTCAGAAATTTGATCCCTATATCAATGTTGATCCCGGAACATTAAATCCTTACGAACACGGAGAGTGTTATGTAACAGATGATGGCGCTGAAACGGATTTGGATTTAGGTCATTACGAACGTTTTTTAAATATTCCAACTTCACAGGCGAACAATGTAACTACAGGACGTATTTACCAAACTGTTATTAATAAAGAAAGAGAAGGTGATTACCTGGGTAAAACCGTTCAAGTAGTTCCTCACATAACGGATGAGATTAAACGCAGAATGATGTTGCTCGGAAATTCCGGTGAGTTTGATATTGTTATTACAGAATTGGGTGGAACAGTTGGAGATATTGAAAGTTTACCTTTCGTTGAAGCCGTTCGTCAGATTCAATGGGAATTACCTGAGGAAGATTGCGTAGTTGTTCATCTTACATTAATACCTTATTTGAAAGCTGCGAAAGAACTTAAGACAAAACCAACACAACATAGTGTTCGCATGTTAAGTCAAGAAGGGGTGCATCCTAACGTTATTGTTTGCAGAACCGAACATCCAATTAATGCCGAAATCAAAAGAAAGATTGCATTATTTTGCAATGTAAAGCCTGAGGCTGTAATTGAGGCCATGGATGCAAGTACTATTTATGAAGTGCCTTTGAAAATGCTGGAAGAAGGATTGGATGTAATCGTAATGAAGAAATTGCATATTGAAAAATTCAATACTCCTGAGTTGGGAAAATGGAATGATTTCCTTAATAAGTACAAAAATCCAACCAGTAAGGTTACTATTGGCTTGATTGGAAAATATGTTGAATTACAGGACGCTTATAAATCAATTCTCGAAGCATTTGTTCATGCAGGAGCTATCAATCAATGTAAAGTACAAATTGTAAATGTTCATAGCGAACATATCACTGCTGATAATGTAGATTCCCAATTAAAAGGGTTGGACGGATTATTGGTTGCTCCAGGATTTGGTTCAAGAGGCGTGGAAGGCAAAATAGAAGCCGTGAAATATGCAAGAGAAAATAAATTGCCATTCTTTGGAATTTGTTTGGGTATGCAGATGGCTGTGATAGAATTTGCGAGAAATGTATTGGGCTACAAAGATGCGCATTCAACAGAAATGGATGTCAATACCACTCATCCGGTTATCGACTTGATGGAAGCACAGAAAACTGTTACTAGCAAAGGAGGAACGATGAGATTAGGTGCTTATCCTTGTGAAATAGCTGAAGGAAGTCTGGCGCATTGCATTTATCAAACCCAAACCATCAGCGAACGTCATCGTCATCGCTGGGAGTTTAATAATAAATATATCGACGACTACATCAATGCAGGAATGCAAACCAGTGGTAAGAATCCGCAAAATGGTTTGGTAGAAATTGTCGAACTCAATAATCATCCTTTTTTCATAGGTGTACAATACCATCCCGAATTAAAAAGTACAGTTGAAAATCCTCATCCGGTTTTTGTAGGTTTTGTGCGTGCTGCAAAGGATTTTTCAAGTGTAAAAATTAGCTCAGGACTTACTGAAGCATTGGTATAGTTTATTCTCCTTTTTATTAAGCGGCTTACCTTAAATTTGCACCATGCAAAAATTAAGCATGCAAGAGCTCAACAGGATGACAACCGAAGAATTCAAACGTTCGGAGAAAACACCTGTTATAGCCGTATTGGAGAATATCAGAAGCGCTTACAATGTGGGAAGTGTATTTCGTACTTCAGATGCATTTCTATTGGAAGGAATTTATCTTACGGGTTATACCGCTCAACCTCCTCATAAAGAAATTAAGAAAACAGCATTAGGTGCCGAAGATTCTGTTGAATGGAAATATTTTGCCAATGCACATGAAGCCATTGATCATTTGAAATCTATAGGCTATAAAGTATATGCGGTTGAGCAAGTAAAAGACAGTCTCTCACTTGAGAAAATTCAATTCGACATCAACGATAAAATTGCAGTAGTTTTTGGCAATGAAGTAACTGGAGTAGAACAAGATACCATACTAGCTTGTGATGGATGTATTGAAATTCCTCAGTTAGGTATGAAGCATTCTTTAAACATTGCAACTGCTGCCGGTGTGGTGTTGTGGGAGATTATTCGGACGAGGATGAAAGGCAATTTGGCAATTAGTTAATTTGATGATGTGGCAATTTAATGATTTGTCGATTTAATGTAGCTTAATAGGTTATTGCTGAATTAAATTTATATCGCAATTCAAAGAAACCTATTGAACCCATTGAACCCATTGAACCCATTGAACCTTTTAAACAACAAACAACAAACAACAAACACCAAACAATAAACTCCAAACCCCAAACCCCAAACAATCACACATTTAATGGAATCCATAAAAAAATACCTTTCCTTAATCAAATTCTCCCACACCATTTTCGCAATGCCTTTTGCGATGATTGGTTTTTTTCTCGGGTGGAGGTTTATTAAAGAATTGCATGCGCTTGGTTTTGATACATTGCCGGATTCAAAACGAGTTTTAGTTTTATTGATTCTTGTTGTTTTGTGTATGGTATTTGCTCGAAGTGCTGCGATGGCATTCAATCGTTATTTGGATTATAAAATCGATGCAAAAAATCCACGGACTGCTATTAGAGAAATACCTGCCGGTATAATCAGTCCCAAGAATGCACTATTATTCACTATCATTTGCGGTCTGCTTTTTATCGCAACAACGTTTTTTATCAATACTCTTTGTTTCTATTTGAGCTTCGTCGCTTTGTTTGTGATTCTTTTTTATTCTTACACAAAAAGAATTACAGCGCTTTGCCATTTGGTATTAGGCTTGGGATTGAGTTTGGCTCCGATAGGCGCTTTTTTAGCCATAACAGGTGTATTTAATTTACTGCCCGTTTTATTTTCATTAATTGTGTTGACTTGGGTAAGTGGATTTGATATCATATACGCTTTACAAGATGAAGCCTTCGACAGAGAAAATAATTTAAATTCCATTCCGGTGCTGATGGGAAAAAAAGGCGCTTTGCTTTTTTCAACTTGCTTGCATATTGCTACTGCAATGATAGTTCTTTATATCGGATACTTTTATTTGAATGCCATTTGGTATTGGATAGGAGCAACAACATTTATTGCCATGTTGATGTACCAACATTCCATTGTAAAGCCTGATGATTTAAGTAAAGTAAACATTGCATTCATGACGGCGAATGGCATCGCATCTGTGGTGTTTTCAATTTTTGTCATCATAGAAATTTTCACGAAGTCTTAAAAATAATATATGGCAAGAATAATGGCGATTGATTACGGAGGCAAGAGAACAGGCATTGCCGTTACAGATCCTTTGCAAATTATCGCTACTGGGTTAACCACTATTTCATCTCCTGATTTGATTCCATTTTTAAAAAAATATATCAAAGAAGAACAAGTAGAGTTGATTTTAGTGGGATTGCCAAAAAACTGGGATGAGTCGGATACTCATGGAACACCACTTGCCAAAAAAGCCATTGCAGCCATCAAAAAAGAGTTTCCTCATATTCCGGTAAAAGATGTCGATGAAAGATATACATCCAAAATGGCAAAAGACGCCATGTTACAAATGGGATTGAAAAAGAAAGACCGAAGAGACAAAAAACTGGTGGATGAAATCGCCGCCACTATTTTGTTACAGGAGTATTTGCAGAGTTTGGGGTAGATTCAAAATTCAAAATTGAAAAGTAAAAAGTAAAAAGTAAAAAATTAAAATTTAGACATCAACGAATTGAACAAACCTTTTGAACGAAAAAAATAATAAACGGTCATCAACTTCCCCATTGGGGGATTGAGGGGGCGGATAAACTTTTTCATTTACATTTGCACATCGAAAATAACATCTAATGATTTTACCCATTGTCGCCTACGGCTCTCCGATTCTAAGAAAAATTGCAACGGATATCGATACTGATTTTACAGGTTTGAGTCAATTGATTGCAGATATGTGGGAAACCATGTACAACAGCAATGGAGTAGGT
>CANHLV010000175.1 GCA_947461495.1 Chitinophagaceae bacterium | reverse complement strand
GTCTTTTTGCCAATAAATTTATCTCCATAGAAACTTGCTATACCATAATAAACCTGACCAATTTTCGCTTTTTCATTTTTGGAAGGTTTTTTATTATCAAATAAAATTGAAGTATCAACATCTTGCTGAGCATATGTGGCATGAAAATTCAAAAAGAAAAACATTAAGATGATTTTCTTTGCAAACAGAAAATTGTTCCTATTTAAAGTTATGCTCATAATATTATTTACCGGCAAAAAAGCGATCTGCAAGTTTTTTATCTTCATCATAAATATCTTCATAAAACACAACCTTGCCGTCATTTGCTTCACAACTAATATAACGAATAAAAAGCGGAATGTTATTTTTTACTTCGATTTTGTGCCTAAGCTTTTTGGATAACCAATTGTTAATCGAATCTTTATTATAAGTCAACGAATCTGCTGATGAAAGATTCGCGCTATCTGTTTGAGCAATAAAAAAAGCAAGCTCTTTCCAGTTTTGCACTCTAACACAGCCATGACTTAATGCTCTCATGCTGTTGTTGAAAAAATATCTTTGATTGGTGTCATGCAGATAGACATCGTATGGATTTAGAAAATTGAATTTCATTACACCAAGCGCGTTTTTATCTCCACTTCCCTGTTTAATTTTGTAAGGAATACCATTTGAATATTTAGCCCAGTTGATTGTAGCTGCATCAACCTGTGCTCCGTTTTTATCATAAAGTTTTAATCCTTTTTTTTCAAGATAAGCCGAATTTTTTTTCAATCCCGGTAACATTTCTTTTTTGATGATACTCACAGGGACTGTCCATGTTGGATAAATCACCATATCGCTGATTGTACTCGTTATCTGTGGCGTTGGGGTACTTGGCTTACCACATACAATTTTGGATTTTAGTGTTGTGGTGTCATACTCTATCACTTTAAGATAAAATGAAGGCAGATTAATCCATATGTATCTTTGGGGCATGCTATCAGGGAACTCCTTGTATTTGTCTACAGATACTAATAGCCTTTTTAATTTTTCATTGTCAGTATTGTTCAGATATTTAATTAGGGCTTTAGAAATCTTCCCGTCGGGATTCAGTTTTTTGTCTTTTTGATATTTTGAAATAGCGCTAGCAAGTTTCAGTGAATCAATTTCTTTTTCAAGGGTTATATATTTACTTTCACTCAACCTTATTTTTAATTGATTAATGTATTCTATTGAATCGTTTTCATTTTCAAAAGTATACGGATACTTCAAAATTGTGTAATGAAAGGTATCCATAGTTTGGATAAAAGGATGAATCGTTTTTCGGAGTGCTATGTAATCTTTGTTTTGAGGTTGAATATTCCTGAAAACGGTATCCTTATTTTTTTCTTTTAAAAAAAGATTTAAGTTTGAACAGAAAAAATCATTGAATTTGGTTGTATCATTTTTATAAGCCAAACTATCACTAATCAATCTACCTTGACGAATATCTGAAATAATATTCATAAACGCATCCGTAAGCATTAAGTCTGCCCTACCCCACAAAAAAGCATCTTTCATAGCTGCACTATCATGCTGAAGAATTGATGTGATTTTTTGTAAAGCTGAGTAATGATAATCCTCTTTATATAAACCATCTCTTATCGCAGTATCTAAATACGAGAATAGTTGATTGATTTGTGGCGAGAACTTCCCTGTATCAGACCATACCGGAGCATAATCGTGTGTGTAATAAAATTCTTCAACTGGATTAAAAAATTTCAAAGTAAGGCTATCATCTATTTTCCCTGCAGCATCTGTAGCAATCGCAAGTTTTGTTTGAATTTGTTGTAACACATAATCATGCAATGTATTTTTATCGGATACAATTTCTTTGTAATGCCCTTTATCATCATCATGATTACAAGATGAAAATAAAATGACCAGCAATAAGATTTTAAATGAAATGCGTTTACATTTGTGATACATAGGAGAAGAAAATGTTCTTATTCTGTTTCAAGCAATATATACAAGTTAATGAATAGACATTATTTAATCAATTTTTGCCTCTTTATTTTTTTAGTAAAGATGTCCACAGCTTGTTCAATTGATAGTCTTCCCAATATTTATCAATTAAAAGTGCTCAACCAACCAACAGAAATGACGGGTTCGATAAAAGTATCTGAACTAAACAAGATGGTTGATGTAAAAAAAATAATCCCCGATATCAAACTGGAACTTGTATACACTACTTCTGATAACTTCATGCATACTATTTTGTATCCCCCAACAAAAACTACTTTTTTAAGATTGCCTGCAGCGCTTGCCTTAAAAAAAGTACAGGATGCATTAAAAAAGGAAAACTATTCATTAAAAATTTGGGATGCTTATCGACCTTATAGTGTAACCTTAAAAATGTGGGACCTTATTCACGACGACCGATATGTTGCCAATCCAGCAAAAGGAAGTGGCCATAATAGAGGCATTGCGGTGGACCTGACCATTGTTTCACTCAAAGATGGTAAAGAGCTGAATATGGGAACAGATTTCGATAATTTTACTGACAGCGCACATCAAAATTATTCTCAGTTATCTGACGAGGTTTTGAGCAACAGAAAGCTATTAAGGGACCTGATGATTGAAAATGGCTTTTCTATTTTTCCCACAGAATGGTGGCATTATTATTATAGTGAAGGACAATTCGATATTCTCGATTTTACATTTGATGATTTACATAAAATTGAGCGTAGCCAAAAAAGAAATGATCACTAACTTATGAGGTATTATATCATTGCAGGAGAAGCCAGTGGTGACTTACATGGCAGCAACCTGATAAAGGAATTAATTAAAAAAGACAATAACGCAAGTATACAATGCTGGGGCGGCAATCTGATGCAAGACTCAGGAGCCAAGTTGGTCAAGCACTACCGCGAATTGGCGTTTATGGGATTTACTGAGGTGATAAAAAACCTACCGACTATTTTAAGAAACATCTCCTTCTGTAAAAAAGACATCATTGATTTCAAGCCTGATGTTATCATTTTGATAGACTACCCAGGTTTCAATTTAAGAATAGCAAAATGGGCAAAAACACAAGGCTTCAAAATTGTTTATTATATCTCACCGCAGGTTTGGGCTTGGAAAGAAAACAGGATTCATGACATTAAAAAAAATGTCGACAAAATGCTGGTTATACTTCCATTTGAAAAAGAGTTTTATAAAAAATGGAATTATGAAGTTGAATATGTAGGCCATCCACTTGCCGAAGTTGTGAATAATTTTAAAGAGAAAAATAAAAATCAATCGAATCCATTTACTGATAAAAAAATCATTGCATTACTGCCAGGCAGTCGTCAACAGGAAATTTTAAAAAAGTTGCCGATTATGCTTTCAGTTGCGAAACATTTTTCTGAATATCAATTTATCGTTGCAAAAGCACCCGGACTAGAAGATAGTTTTTACGACGAGATGATGCGTGGTTATGAAAATGTTTCTACTGTTTCAAACAAAACATATGAACTCTTGATGCATGCTAGTGCAGCACTGGTAACCAGCGGTACAGCTACACTTGAAACAGCTTTGTTGGGTGTGCCTGAAATCATATGTTACAAGGGCAACAATATCTCCTACCAAATTGCCAAAAGATTAATTACCATAAAGTTTATTGGATTGGTGAATCTCATCATGAATAAAGAAGTGGTGAAAGAGCTGATTCAAAATGATTTGAACTTGAACAATATCAAGAACGAATTGAACTTAATACTAAATGATGAGAACAGGAAAGAGCAGATAAGAAATGATTATGCTGCCTTACAAACCTTATTGAGCAGTGGTGGAAACGCCTCTGAAAATGCGGCCAATGCAATAGTTAACCTATTGAAATGAATTACTTTTTTACAAATAGTCTAATCACAATTACAATCATTGCCACTAAGAATAGTAAAATCGACAAGCGGTTGATCCCATGCATATATTTCATCCATTGTGTATTTTTGGCGTTAGGATCTTTCTTCTTTAGGTATAGGTATTCTGCTATTTGATTTAAGATACTCATAAAATATTTTTTAAAGCGTTCTTGGTTTACTATATCAACATTAATGAAGTGTTTTTGTTTTAATCTTGTCGAAATTTTTATAGAACCAATAGATGTGAATACAACCAATGACGGTATTAGTTACTATAACCGGATTCATACCGGTGAGCACACCATATACAACCCAAATTGCACAAGCTATAAAATTCACAACTCTCAGAAACAACATTTTGTGAGATAAAAAAGAAAGCATGGTTACTGCCGTTGCAATCCATCCGATAATATCATTCACTTCCATAAGCTTGATTATTGGATAAAAGTACGGTTTTGAAGATAAAGTTCTGTGCATTAAGGAGAAAAATAATAATAACAGACTAGATGGAGGATGCTGAATATTGGATGCTGAATACTGGATGCTGGATGACGGATTCTGGATGCTGAATACTGGATACTGGATACTGGATACTGGATGCTGGATGACGCATGCTGATTTGAACGATTATCCAGAATCTAGTTTCTAGTATCTAGTTTCT
>CANHLV010000174.1 GCA_947461495.1 Chitinophagaceae bacterium | reverse complement strand
AGCTTTGCATTTTTCTGTAATTATCCCGATGATGTAAAAACACCTTACAAAAATTATCTGGAAAATAAACTGAGAGAAAATTTTGATTTCAAAGGCGTTCCGGTAAGATTGTTTTTCAGAAAAAAATAATTGGTTTAGCCCATTTTTTTCATGACTAGATAACTGATGATGAGTAAAATCAAAATCAGGATCACTGCAAAATATACCCAGTTCTGATTGGAGAAAATTTGATTTCTTTTTTTTCTTTTTTTGGCTTTTATTTCTTTTCTTAATGTAATGTTGAGTTGATCAATGACTTCAGGGATTTTGTTGTTGTCAATCTGTTGTAACCCTTCCATAGCCTCGTAGGTAAATAGATCATCTTCCATTTCGCTTTCCAGCTGATGGTTTTCAGTATGACTTAAATGCTCATTGAGATACTGCAACAGTTTTTCCTGATCAGGTTTATTCTCATGTGATATGTTTGATTTTTTATGCTCCATGTTCCAAATGCTTTTCTAACATGATTTTCAAATTTCTTTTCCCATTTTGAATATGACTTTTAACCTGCATCAATGTAAATCCGGTGGTAGTCGTTATTTCAAGATAACTTTTCTTTTGCAAGTAGAATAAACTTATGCATTGCTTTTGCTCTTCATTTAGTGTTGTGATGCATTGTTCTAAGATATTGAGTGTTTGTTCTCTCTGAAACAAATGTTGCATATTCATATCATTTGCTTCAGCTGCTAGTAAATTGTCATTGATTTCGTAATGAGATTTTTTTCTTCCTCTTAATTCTACTAAACAGTGGTTTTTACCCACCATATACAACCAGCTTTTAAAATAAGTGACTTTATATTTAGTCAGTTCATGGATTACTTTAATGAAAACTTGTTGTACGGCATCTTTGGCGTCATTTTCGTTTTTAAGATATTTCATGCAAAGTCCAAATAAGAGAAGAGTGTATCGGCTCAACAATAAGCCAAGCCATTCGTTATTCTTATCCTTGTAGAAAAGCTCCAGTAGTTCCTGGTCTGATTTATCAAGATGTTTTTCAGTTGCCAATAATAAAAAATTTGCAGTGAGATGAATCCTTTGCCAATTTCCATAAAGGAATTATCGCTTTTTTGAAATATTAAATTGATTTAGTGTTATTTAATATTTCTGCATGGTTGTTTGTGTTCTTTCCTAAATCCTTTTTGTCAGAAAACAGCATTTTAAACGCGATGTAAATCATCAAGAAAGCGAAACATTTTTTTATAATTTCCTGAGGAATATTCATAGCGAATTTACTGCCAAAAAAACTGCCAATTACAAAACCTATAGCCAGAATAAAAACAATATTAAAATCGATATGTCCTTGCTTGTAATAATTGATGACAGCTAAAATGCCAACTGGAAACATAATTAAGGCCAAAGAAGTGCCTTGTGCATTGAGTTGAGAAAAACCCAAAAAATAAATCAATGCTGGAACGAGTACAATGCCACCACCAATGCCAACCAGTCCGCCAAGCATTCCTGAAAATAATCCGATAGCCAAAAGTATCAGCACTGTTGTTGTAGTAATTTCCATTTTATTTTTATTTTGAAAAGACATATAATTATCCTGTAATTTTATATCCGATGAAACAAGCTAAAACACCAAGTATAACACTGGAAGAAATGTAAATCAAAGACAGTGCATATCTGCCTTGCTGGACAAGATGAAAATTCTCAAGGCTAAATGCAGAAAATGTAGTAAAACCACCACAAATACCGGTTGCCAAAAAAACTTTCCAGGTATTACTGAATTGAGAGTCTTTAATGCTTATGCTGATGACGATTCCAATGAGCAAGCTGCCAATTACATTGATAAGAAGTGTAGTCCAAAATAAATGCCCAGGCTTTATGGTTTGAAATAAAAAATACCTCAAAGCAGAACCTATAAAGCCGCCTGCACCGGCCAATAATAAATTTTTAATCATCATGGATTCATTGGGAGATTTCCTGAATATGTATATTTAAAATCAACAGCCCATTCGTTATTTATCTTCACAACTTTGATTTCCATCGGTTTATTCATGTAATCATTGGAATAATTGATTATGGTAGTAGAGTCGTTAAGATCGGTGAATTTATTAATGATGTAATCAGCCGCTTTGTAATGCTTCTTTTTTTCATCAGACATTCTACTGTAATACTCTTTATAGGCCGTAAATAATTGTATGTTCTGTGTATCCGCAACGAGCAAAGATGAGGCAGTTTCAAAATCACCATCAAGGCTGGCTTTAATGAAAGTACGACCTGTTTCCAACGCATTGGTAGGTCGTTGCTTTTTATTTTCCTGACAATTAGAAAAGCCCAATAACAATGTTAAAAAAAGGATTAATTTTATTTTACTCATGAGAGAATATTTAAGTCAAACGGCAATATGAAAAATGTTTATATTTTTAATTTTGCCGTTTTAATTTTTACTTTTTTATTTTGAATATCTATTTTTAATAACATCGATTCGTAAGAAGCTACATTTGGTATAAAACCAGTTGCTTATAAAATTAATCAACTTTTTTTGATGTAGATAAAAAGCACCGAATGGTCAGGGATTAATTATTTCTTTAAAAGTCTTTTTATCGAATCCAGCTTTAACATGCTTTTTCTCATATCTTTTCTTATGGAATCCATGTCCATTTTCTTTATTTCTTGTAAATCCATATCTTTTAATTCGTCCATTGACTTTGCAATGGAGTCTGCGTTTTCAATGCCTTCGCTTTTCATTTTATCCATTCCCATTTCCATCATTGAGTTTTTATCAAAAGCAACTTTCCATTCTTCTTTTTCTTTTTTCAAATAAAAATTAAGTGATTCACCTCCTTCTTTTGGTTTTACATTAATAGTGGCCTTGTCGCCTTCTATTTTAGCTTCCCCAAATTCAACTTTTTCTTTGTCATATTTGTTGGTTTCTGTTTTGCCTGTGTCCATTTTCATACCTATTTCCATCATGTCTAGCATCGACTTACTTTCTTCAGTACATAATTTCCTGGCTGAGGCAATATCTTTTTTGGCCATGGCATCAAAGAATTTAGAAAGAGTTGCTTGTGGGTCGTTAGATTCGTTTTTACAACCTATAATGCTGATACAGAAAATGCTCATCATCAGAAATAAATAATTTTTCATTTTTATTGTTTTAATTGAATGTTTGATTTACGGCAAAGTTGAGGAATTTATTTATAAACTAAGGAAGTAATTTTATGACTTCCATTATGAAGTATGATGTCGTCAACGCCAATGAATTCAAAGGTTTGGATTTTACTCCTGTTGATTTTTAAATTTTGGTCAGAGGCTAATTCCAAAGTCTTTCCGACAAACTCTGCGCAATACATTTTGTCATCACTTTTCAAATCGAATTTCATATCAAAAGGCAATTTAATTTTGTAATACTCATTGCATAACCATTTTAGTTGCAGGTTTTCTTTTTCTGTTTGATTAAATCTGTAAATACCAAATCCTCTGTTTTCATAAGGATTTACAAAGGTTTCAAACAATTCCTTTTTTAATGTCTGATTGGGATTGAAATCGCCACCAATGGCATGATATACAAAAGCAGTGTCGTTTTCTATAAAAGCAATGCCACAATGAGAATAGGTTTTGTCTCGAATGTTCATCAGTCGGAGATTCTCACTAGTGAAATCATTGCCTGTTCTGGTGACGATATCGCCATTTTGTAACCCACTTTTTAAAGAATCAATTTTTTTGATCACTTCAATTGAGACAATTTTATTTTCATTTTCAAACTTTTTTAATGGTTGCTTGCAGGATAAAATAAAAAACAGGCAGCAGTAAAGCCACCTGTTTTTTTGAATTGAAATTAGTTCCATCAAGACTATGATTTTTTCTCTTGTTCTTTTTGTTCTTTTTCCTTCATGTTTCTTTCATCGTCTTTGTTATAAGCTTTGATGATTGATTTTACGAGTCGATGTCTTACAACATCTTCTTCATCCAGTTCGATGTAAGAAATGCCATCAATATTTTTAAGTAATCTTGTGGCTTTAAACAAACCTGACTGTTGATTTTTAGGCAAATCAATCTGCGTAGGGTCACCTGTGATTATGGCTTTGGCATTGGGTCCTATACGGGTTAAGAACATTTTGATTTGAAGGTCATTTGTATTTTGAGCTTCATCCAAAATGATAAAGGCATTGTCAAGCGTACGGCCACGCATATACGCAAGTGGTGCGATTTCGATGGTTCGTGTACTCATGTAATAACCAAGCTTATCTGCAGGAATCATATCGTCCAATGCATCATATAATGGTCTTAAATAGGGGTCGATTTTTTCCTTTAAATCTCCGGGTAAAAATCCAAGTGATTCACCGGCTTCAACTGCTGGACGAGTAAGTATGATTTTCTTAACCAATTTGTTTTTTAATGCTCTTACAGCCAAAGCTACAGCAGTGTAGGTTTTACCTGTACCTGCGGGACCTATCGCAAAAAGGATATCATTTTTATCGCAGGCCTGAACCATATTTTTCTGATTCTGTGTGCGGGCTCTAACTGTT
>CANHLV010000173.1 GCA_947461495.1 Chitinophagaceae bacterium | reverse complement strand
TGGCATTGGCGATTGTGACGTTGAAGTTGAGATAAGCTGGATAAGCTGGATAAGCTGGATAAGCTGGATAAGCTGGATAAGCTGGATAAGCTGGATAAGCTGGATAGATAGATACTAGATACTAGATATTATAAAAGATAATCGATTACCCTTCGAAACTAAGCTACCCATTAAATTCGATGCTTTTGAAGAACCATTTTTTCTTAAGTCTCACTGGATGCTTGCATTGATAGATGTAACATCAGGTGTTGTTGTAGAAAAAAATATCCTAAACCAAAAAAAATGACATACGAGGATTGGACTTGTATGGCAGAAATATTGAAGCATTTTTAATCTATCCCAATCAGATATTTAGGTCAAAATTTGTCCTGTAAATATCAATACCATTGAAGAACCATTTTTATCTCTAAAATCAACGTCGGCTTTAATCCGTACCTATTTTGATTTTGAGTGAAATGCATATTCATAATAAAAAAGAATTTTTTACTGAATCAAACATGAATAAAAGGATAGTCATATTGGGTGCAGGAGAAAGTGGAGTTGGTGCGGCTTTGCTGGCAAAACAAAAAGGCTTTGATGTCTTTGTTAGCGATGGTGGACCTATCAAACAGCAATACATTGAAGAATTGATCCAATATCAAATTGAATTTGAACAGTTGGGGCACACTGAAGAAAAAATTCTTAATGCAGCTGAGGTAATCAAAAGTCCAGGTATACCCGAAAAAGCTGAAATGGTTAAAAAAATCAGAGCAGCAAAAATTTCAGTCATCAGTGAAATTGAATTTGCATTCAGATATAAAGGTGATAGTAAAGTGATTGCTATAACAGGAAGTAATGGAAAGACGACTACTACTGCAATGACTTTTCATATTTTTAAAACAGCTGAAAAAGATTGTGCAATGGTTGGCAATATCGGCTATTCATTTGCGAGACAAGTGGCGTTGGACCCAAAGCCTATTTATGTAGCCGAAATCAGTTCCTTTCAATTGGATGATATCAAATCTTTCAGACCTGATGTTGCAGTATTGACAAACATCACTGAAGATCATCTCGACCGTTACGAATACAAAGTGGAAAATTATATCAAAAGCAAATTCAGAATCATCGAAAATCAACTTGAAGGGGATGTATTTATTTACAATCTCGACGATAAGACAACGATGGACAATATATCTAAATACCCCATTAAATCAACCCAAGCTCCAATCACTATGAGTAAAGAATTACCACAAGGTGCCTATCTCACAAACGCGAAAATGTACCTAAAATGGAAAAGCGAAGAAATTCAAATGAGTGTTGAAGACTTTGCTGTTAAGGGTAAACATAATAGGTATAATAGTATGGCAGCAAGTATGGCAGCTGTAGCGATTGGCATAAGAAAAGGTATAATAAGAGAGTCTATGCAGACTTTAGAAAGTTTGCAACATCGTATGGAAACTGTAGCAACTATTAAAGGGATAGAATTTATAAACGACAGCAAAGCTACAAATGTGAACAGCACATGGTTTGCTTTGGAAAGCATGACAAAGCCTGTTATTTTAATCATGGGTGGTGTGGATAAAGGCAATGATTATGAAGGGCTAAAGGAGCTTGTCGCTGAAAAAGTAAAAGCAATCGTATGTCTCGGTGTAGATAACGCTAAAATAAATGAAGCGTTCAGCGATATTGTTCCATTAATAGTAAATACTGAAAGTGCTTTTGATGCGGTAAAAACAGCGTATCATTTTGCGAATAAAGGAGAAGCCGTTTTGCTAAGTCCGGCTTGTGCAAGTTTTGATTTATTCCAAAACTATGAAGACCGGGGGAATCAATTTAGAGAAGCAGTTAGAAATTTATAAGAATATCAATCAACTATAAAAATGTCAACATTTGTTTCGAAAATAAAGAAGCTATTCAGTCCTTCAGAAAATGGAGAACTGGCTACTTCTGTTCCTTTCAAGGGTATTGGGGATGTTGGCGACAATATTGTTAGCAAAACAAAAGGGGATAGAGTCATTTGGGCAATTGTGCTGATACTCACTTTAGCAAGTTTATTATTGGTATACAGCAGTACGGGTTCTTTGGCTTACAGAATGAGCAAAAGCAATGAAAGTTATTTGTTCAAACAATTGGCATTTATCATTCTTGGTTTGATTATCATTTATTTTTTTCATAGAGTAAACTATACTTTCTTTTCTAGAGTGGCATTGATTATATTTTTAGTTTCATTGCCATTATTGATTTATACATTGTTTTTTGGTGTGCAACTTAATGCCGGCAGCAGATGGATTAGACTTCCAGTAGTCAATATGACATTTCAGACATCGGATTTAGCCAAGCTGGCGCTGTTTATGTATATGAGCAGAATGTTGAGTAGAAAGCAACATGTAATAAAGGATTTGAAGAAAGGATTTTTGCCAATTATTATTCCAGTTATTTTAATTACTGCATTGATTGCACCTGCAAATTTGTCTACAGCATTATTGATTTTTGGAACGAGTATCGTGTTGATGTTTATTGGAAGAGTTAGTACAAAACATATACTGGCCACGATTGGATTTGCCATGATTCCGGTTGCTTTGCTGGTAACGATTGCCGTAACAAATTATGATAAGGAAAATCATAGAGCGAAAAAATTTCCTGAGGCTTTGGATGTAGCCAGAGTAAAAACTTGGGTAGGTAGAATTCAAACTTTTTTATACAGTAAAAAAGATGATGACAATGAGAAATTATATCAAATCAATCAAGCAAAAATTGCGATAGCGAATGGAGGTTGGTTTGGGCGTGGTCCGGGTAATAGTGTACAAAGAAATTTTCTTCCGCATTGTTACAGTGATTTTATTTATGCCATCATCATTGAAGAGTATGGATTTTTTGGCGCAGCATTTATGCTGATGATTTATCTGTTATTCTTATTCAGATGCATTAGGCTATATCGTAAATGCCCTTTTGCATTTGGTGCTTTTCTAGCTTTGGCATTAAGTTTTACATTGGTGATTCAGGCAATAGCGAATATGGGTGTGAATGTGAGTTTGTTTCCTAATACTGGTGTAACACTTCCACTAGTAAGTATGGGGGGAAGCAGTTTCTTATTTACTTGTATGTCGATTGGCATCATACTCAGTGTGGCAAGAAATGTGGAGCAATTGGAAGGTTCTCAGTTGCAGAAAGTAGAAGCTGAAGTTGAAGAAAGGACAGCAGTTAATGAATAAACAAAGATGAAAGGAAATAGATTCATAATAGCAGGAGGTGGCACCGGTGGGCATATTTTTCCGGCAGTTGCGATAGCCAATACCTTAAGAAAATTGAATCCTGATGCTGAGTTTCTTTTTGTAGGTGCAAAAGGTAAAATGGAAATGGATAAAGTGCCGCAAGCAGGTTATCAAATTGAAGGATTAACCATTGCGGGTTTTAATAGAAGTTCTTTGATTAAAAATATCGGCTTACCTCTGAAATTAATTCAAAGTTTTTTTCAGGTCTCTCGCATCATCAGCAAATTCAAGCCTGATGCGGTGATAGGTGTTGGTGGTTATTCAAGCTTTCCTGTGCTGCGTTTTGCACAATCGAAAGGCATTCCCACTTTCATCCATGAGGCCAATTCTTTCGCAGGAAAATCAAATATGATGTTGGCCAAAAAAGCTGTCAAAATATTTACAGCTTCTGATGGTATGGAAAAGTTTTTTCCAAAAGATAAAATCATCATCAGTGGCAATCCTGTAAGAAAAGCCATTGTCAATACAGATACAGATCATGAAACTTGTTTGAATCATTTTGGACTTAAATCAGGAATCAAAACTGTATTATGCGTTGGCGGTAGTTTAGGTGCTAAGTCTATCAACGAAGCCATCGAAAAAGATATCAAGCTCTTTGAAAACAATAATCTCCAGCTGATCTGGCAAACCGGTAAACCATTTATCGAAAAAGCCAGAGCCATTTGCGAGCAGTATAAAAATGTTTATGTCAGCGACTTTATTACACAGATGGAATATGCTTACACAGCAGCGGATGTAGTCATCAGCAGAAGTGGAGCGATGTCTGTTTCTGAATTATGTATTGTTGCCAAACCGGTCGTTTTTGTTCCTTACCCCCATGCCGCAGAAAATCATCAGACTGCCAATGCTGAAAAATTAGTAAGCAAAAATGCAGCGCTGATGATCGAAGACAAATTGGCACTGACGAATCTTATTCCTGCTGTTATTGAATTGACAAAAGACAATCAACAGCAGGAAATAATGAGACAGAACATTAAAAAATTAAGTATCAACAATGCAGATGAAATTATTGCAAACGAAATTTTGAATTACCTGAACTAATGACAACTAAAAATAACATAACTGATTTTTTGAAAAAATTAGCCGTTGGTTCAGGTGAAGGAACAGCTGTGTATTTTTTAGGTATTGGCGGAATTGGTATGAGTTCATTGGCTAGGTACTTTAACAGTAGAGGTGTAAAAGTAAGCGGTTATGACAAGACAGAAACTGAGCTTACCAAAAAATTAGTTAGTGAAGGTATCAGTGTTCACTACGATGATAACATCGATAAAGCCGATAAGGATGCAGT
>CANHLV010000172.1 GCA_947461495.1 Chitinophagaceae bacterium | reverse complement strand
TCTTTTTATTTTTAATAATCGTCTTGATTAATTTTGAATTTTAAATTTTGACTTTTTAATTTGAACAAAACAACCTCACTCACCATCATCAGATACCGAAACATTGCCATTCCTTTGGCTTTCATTTCAATGGCCATTTTCAGGCTACCACTATGGTTAAGCAAAAAGTATACTTTCTACAAATTAATGGGTTGCGGTAAAAACGGCAGTTTTGATAAAATTCCCGATTTGAACCAATGGGCTATTTTTCTGGTTCACAAAGATGAAATTGTTAAAAATAGCAATGCCAACGTTTTGGGGAATTTTATCTCAATATGGATTCGTTTGTTTGCCAAAGAATCATTTACTATCTTACTTACTCCTATTGCCGGACATGGCAAATGGGACAAGCAAGAACCATTTGGTAAATTGGATGGGAAGGTTGACTATCAAGGACGTGTGGCAACTTTAACCCGTGCAACCATCAGGTTAAACAAAATGAAATTTTTCTGGAAGCATGTAGCGCCCGTTGCCAGTCAAATGAATGATGCCAAAGGATTTGTTTTCTCAGTAGGAATAGGCGAAGTACCTTGGATCAAACAAGCCACTTTCAGTATATGGGAATCGGTTGAAGACATGAAAGCATTTGCTTATGGTATGAAGGAACATAGTGAAGTAGTCAAAAAAACCAGAACAGAAAACTGGTATAGCGAGGATTTATTTGTGAGATTTTCAATTAAAGATTCATTTGGAACGGTTAAAGGCATTAACCCGCTATCAATAAAGCCTTAAATTTGTAAACTCTACTTAAAATTCACATTATGAAGAATATTAAAATTATAGAAGTCCCTTCGGAAATTGGTGCCGGTACCAGAGGTGCAAGTTTGGGCATTGATGCTATTAAAATTGCCGGATTGGATTTCATGAGTAATTTCTTCGTGCATTTCCCTTCAGAAAAAGTGGAGACTGAAAATAAATTATTATTCGAGCCCATTCAATCCCCTTACGCCAAAAGGATACATGGTGTATTTAACATGTATGAAAGAATCAGCAAGGCAGTTTGTGATAGTATCAAACATAATTTCTTTCCCGTGGTATTGAGTGGCGATCACAGCAATGCCGGTGGTACCATTGCAGGAATTAAAATGGCAAAACCTAAAAGCAAATTGGGTGTAATTTGGATTGATGCTCATGCCGATCTGCATACACCATACACAACCCCTTCAGGCAATATGCATGGTATGCCTTTGGCAACGGCTATTGCTGAAGATAATTTAGAATCCAAGGTTCATGATATTGATGATGTAACTAAAAAGTATTGGAATCAACTTAAATCAATTGGAAAGATTTCACAAAAAGTATTGCCCGAAGACATCGTATTTATTTCGCTTCGTGATTTTGAAAAAGAAGAAAAAGCGGTGATTGAAAAACATGGTATCAAAGTCATTCCAACAAGTGAAGTGCGCAGAAATGGAGCCGAAAATGTAAGCAGAAAAGTTTTACGCTATCTCAGCGATTGCACTGACATTTATGTAAGTTTTGATGTAGATAGTTTGGATTCCACTATCTCAAAAGGAACCGGAACACCTGTAGGCAATGGCCTTAGAGAAAGAGAAGCCGAAGATTTAATCAGCAAATTCATGCAAAACAGAAAAGTTTGCTGCTTTGAAATTACAGAGGTGAACCCAACGCTCGACAAAGAAAATCTGATGGCCGAAATCGCATTTAATATTTTACAAAGAAGTGTAAATATTTTGATGATGAATTAATGAGAAACACATTAACATCAATAACAAAGAGACCATCTCTTTCGAGACAGCCTCCTTATTTGTCCTGTAATCAACCATTAAACTATAAGCAATTAGTATTTATTGACAATGTATCAATTGTCTTGTCTTTTTAATTTTTTAATTTTTGATTTTTCTCCTGAGTGATTGGCATGAAAATGCGTATTCGGAAAAGAAAATATGATTTCTTTTTCAGCAACTGCTTTGATGATTTCTTTCTCCAGAAAAAAAGTGGAAATGTCTTGTGAATTGGCGTAGATGCTACTATACAAGCAAATGCCAGTGATTGGTTTATTGGGTTTCATTTGGGTACGGATTAAAACTTTTGATATTTACTATCGGAATATCATAACACTTAACGCTGGAATGGCTAGTTTTATTTCAATGGTAATCGTTTTTTTCTCTTTTATTTTGATAGTCAAATTTTTGTTCATGTATTTTCCAGAACCCCAAAACTCCTCATTGTCACTATTAAATATCTCTTTCCATTCTGATTTGCCTGTTAAAGTCATGCCATAATCCTGATAATTTTTTGCAGATGTATTGATGACAACAACAAGATCATTTTTTTTATTCTTGCCTTTGCGTTTATAAGCCATAACGCCATCATGTCCCCTGTCAAGTAAAATCCATTCAAAACCTTTAGGGTCAAACTGGTATTCATAAAGTGCGGGTTCTTCTTTATACAAATGGCTAAGTTTGCTGACACAGTCTTTCATTTTCTGATGGGATACATGGGACAATAAATGCCAGTCCAGCTCTGAGGCTTCATTCCATTCTGATGTTTGTGCAAACTCATCCCCCATGAACAATAACTTGGCACCGGGATGTGTGTACATATAAGCATACAACATTCTGAGATTTGCAAATTTTTCATATGTGGCGCCGGGCATTTTGTAAATCATCGGACTTTTTCCATGAACAACTTCATCATGACTCAGAGGCAACATGAAGTTTTCATCATAGAAATACATCATGCTGAAGGTGAATGTATTTTGAATATGATGCCTGTCGGCAGGATGCGTTTTGAAATACCTGAAACTATCATGCATCCACCCCATCATCCATTTCATGCCGAAACCGAACCCACCGGCATGAGTTGGCAATGTCATACCCGGCCAATCTGACGCTTCTTCAGCAATTGTTTGAATATCTGGAAAGTCTTGGTATAAAATTTCGTTTAGTCGTTTGAGAAAGTGAATGGCTTCAATGTTTTCGTTTCCGCCATATTCATTGCGTTCCCACTCTCCTTCTTTTCTAGAAAAATCTAGTCTGATGATAGAATTCACCGCATCAACTCTAATGCCATCTCCATGAAAATGCTGCATCCAAAAATGGGCACTGCTGATTAAAAAAGACCTTACTTCTCCCCTTTTGTAATTGAAGATATAGCTGTTCCAATCGGGATGATAACCTTTACGCATATCCGCGTATTCGTAGGTGTGTGCTCCATCAAACATGAATAAGCCATGAGCATCGCCCGGAAAATGAGAAGGTACCCAATCGAAAATAACACCAATATCATTATTATGAAGTTCATCAATCAGAAACATCAAGTCTTCGGGTAAGCCAAAACGTGATGTAGCAGAAAAGTAGCCGGTACATTGATACCCCCAGCTCCTGTCGTAAGGAAATTCCATTACAGGCATCAATTCAACATGAGTAAATCCCATTTCTTTTACATAAGGAACAAGCCTCTCTGCGATTTGAATATATGAGTTGAAACTTTCTTCGTCATTTTTATCAGGTCTCATCCAGCTACCCAAATGCACTTCATAAACATTCCATGGGGCATCAAGAGAATTATTATTCTTTCTCTTATTTAGCCATTTTTTATCTTTCCAAGTATAATCAAACGACCAAGTTATCGAAGCTGTTGCCGGTCTTTTTTCTGAAAAAATTGCATAGGGATCTGCTTTCATAACCTGAACATCATTGATGCTATTGATATGATATTTGTAACAACATCCTTTTGTGACGTTTGGAATAAAACCTTCCCAGATACCAGAATGGTCTAGTCGAGGAAATAAAGGATGTGAACCTGTGTCCCAGTTGTTGAAATCACCTGTAATGGAAACGAATTTGGCATGAGGCGCCCAAACTGCAAAATAATATCCTTGAGTATTCAATAAATTCAATGGTCGGCTTCCGAAATAATCATATCCCTTAGAAAGTTCGCCCTGCTGAAACAATTTAAGAATATCGTTGTTAAACAATGAGTAATTCCAAACAGAAAGGGAAGTATCAATAAAATGCTCGTCTTCGTATGCCATTGTTTATCTTTGCGATGTTTTTTATATGAAAGTTCCTAAAATTAACACAAGTTCACCTGCTGAAAAATTATTTAATCAGCGTGGATGAAATTTTTAAAGATATGCGTACAACAAAAATTCTATTATCATTCATCTTTTCATTGATTTTAATATCGGCTTCGGCTCAAAAAGTCAGTCAAACTGGTAAAATAATCGATGCTTCTGGGCAAATGCCAATCTCCAATGCGGTAGTTATGGTATTGTCAGCATCTGATTCAAGCTTGCTGACTTTTACCAGAACCAATGCAGATGGCAGCTTTGAACTTAAAAATGTTCCAGTTGGCAAATGCATTTTCATGGTGTCTCACCCTTTATATGCTGAATATGTGGATGATATTACCGTGAAATCAGGTAGCGATAAAATAAAGCCTGTATCACTGACTAATAAAAGCAAATTATTGGAAGCCATCATCATCAAAACTGGCGGTGCCATTAAAATCAAAGGAGACACCACTATTTACACAGCGGATAGTTTTAATGTAAGTGCCAAT
>CANHLV010000171.1 GCA_947461495.1 Chitinophagaceae bacterium | reverse complement strand
CTCCACCTTAAATAAAGGGCAAACTTGCTCTATGACAGGAAACATAATCGTCGCATCTTTGTATCAGAAGTTGATTGATAAGCAATAAATAAATATCAATCCAAATCCAAAGAACTAAAAAAGTTCGATCCAATATCCAAACTAAAACTGTAGGTCCAATATCAGTCAACTTCTATTTTAAATTAAAAAAGTTCTTTAAAATATTTATCCCTGAAAACTAAAACCAATATCCAGGCTTATGCTATAAAAAGCGATGATGGCCAATCCAAATCCTTAGAAAATAAACCAAAATCCAATGCCAACTATCCTTAACCGGATACAATGAAAACCAAAACCAATATCCAAGCCTATGCTGTAAAAAGCGATGATGGCAAAACCAAACTGTCCTTATGAAGTCTTTCAACTGACGCTAATGGATCTGATGTATATAATCATCCAATCCTGAGAAACCAAGCGAAAGAAATTAAAAATCCTGCAATAGCGGGATTTTTTTATTTTTATCAAATGATAACTGATAAAATTTACGACATTACATTCATACCTAAGCGAATCGTTTCTGTGGTTCCTTCACAAACCGAGTTGCTGTTTGATTTAGGTTTGAATAATGAAGTATTGGCCATCACAAAATTCTGCATACATCCCAAAGAAATTTGCCAAACAAAAGCAATTGTAGGAGGAACAAAAAATTTAAACCTTGAGAAAATCAATTCTCTGCAACCCGATTTAATTATTGCCAATAAGGAAGAAAATGTGAAAGAGCAAATCGAATCATTAGCCGAAAAATTTCCTGTATGGCTTACTGATGTAAATAATTATAATGACGCTTTACAAATGATAGCTGATTTGGGAAAGATTACCCATAAATTTGAAAAAGCCGATTCTATCATAAAATCTATTAATGAACAATTCTCTGCTCCAAAATTCGATAATAAAAGAAAAGCTATTTACCTGATTTGGAAATCTCCTTTCATGACAATAGGCAGTGATACTTTCATCAACAGCATGATGAACGAAGCTGGTTTTGAAAATACCTTTCAATATTTAACACGATATCCTGAAATTAATTTAGAAAATATCGCCAATAGCGATTGTGAATTTGTATTGCTGTCTTCTGAGCCCTACCCGTTCACTCAAAAACATGTACTGGAATTGCAAATTGCATTACCGAATAAGAAAATTATTATTGTTGATGGTGAAATGTTCAGCTGGTATGGAAGCAGAATGTTGAAATCTGGCGCATATTTTAAAGAATTATCAGAAACATTGATGAATTCAGACTAAATGCTGAAAAAACAATTGAGTTTCTTATTTTTGCAAAAAATAAAACTATGGCTGCAAACATTATTGAATTATTAGGAAAAGATGCTGATTATCTGCTAAACCACGAGTGTAAAACAATAACCAAAGATCAGATACATCTTCCTTCCCCTACTTATATGGATGAAGTTTGGGTGAATAGCAATAGAAGTAATCAAACTTTAAATAGTTTAAGCGGGATGCTTAACAATGGTAGACTAGCTGGCACAGGTTACACTTCAATATTACCAGTTGATCAAGGTATTGAACATAGTGCTGGTGCATCGTTTGCGCCTAATCCAATTTATTTTGATCCAGAAAGTATTGTAAAATTAGCAATTGAAGGCGGTTGCAATGCTGTGGCTTCAACTTTTGGAGTTTTGGGAATTATTAGCAGAAAATATGCACATAAAATTCCCATGATGGTTAAAATAAACCACAATGAATTTTTAAGTTATCCTAATAAGTTTGACCAAGTCATGTTTGGACAAATAAAATCTGCATGGAATATGGGCGCCACTTCAGTAGGTGCCACTATTTACTGGGGAAGCGAAAACAGTACACGTCAGTTACAAGAAGTTGCTACTGCTTTTGAAATGGCGCATGAATTAGGAATGGCTACAGTCTTATGGTGCTATACACGTAACAATGGTTTTAAAGTTGACGGTGTTGATTATCATACTTCAGCAGATTTAACTGGACAAGCTAATCATTTGGGAGTTACCATTCAGGCAGATATCATCAAACAAAAAATGCCAACCAATAATGGAGGCTATAATGCTACCAAACATGGTAAGACTTCTCCATTGGTGTACAGTAAATTAACAACTGACCACCCTATCGATCTTACTAGATATCAAGTAGCGAATTGCTATATGGGCAGAATCGGGTTGATTAATAGTGGTGGTGAAAGTAAAGGCGCTTCTGATATGGCTGAATCTGTGATCACTGCAGTTGTAAACAAAAGAGCAGGTGGCATGGGATTGATTCTTGGCAGAAAAGCTTTCCAGCGTCCATTTAATGAAGGTGTTGAGATTTTAAATGCTATACAAGATGTTTATCTTGACAAAAGCATCACGGTTGCTTAATTTTTGTTTTCCTGCAAAATTATTTTAAAACATTAAACATTTGCCATGAGACTTGATGAAGATTTTGACGCCAGCCTTTCGGGTGAAGAAGTAGTAAAACACGCAGAAAGAAGCAAGTGGTTTAAACGTATAAAACAAGGGATTTTAACTTCAACTCAGGATAAGAAAGATACTCCAGAAGGGTTTTGGACAAAATGTCCTTCTTGTAATCATATCTGCACTATTTCTGATTTGGATGACAACAAGTATGTTTGTCCGCAATGTGACCATCACCATAGAATTGGTAGCGATGAATACTTTGAAATTTTATTTGACAACAATGAATATAAAGAGTTGTTTGCCAATATTGTATCAAAAGATTATTTAGGGTTTGTTGATCTAAAGCCATACGATAAAAGACTAGAAGAGACTTACGCGAAAACAGACATTCACGATTCTATTACGGTAGCACATGGCAAGGTCAACCAACTTGATTTGGTTGTGGCCTGTATGGATTTCGAGTTTATTGGCGGCAGTTTGGGAAGTGTAATGGGTGAAAAAATCTCAAGAGCTTGTGATTATTGCATTGAGCACAGGATTCCATTTATGATTATCAATAAAAGTGGCGGTGCAAGAATGATGGAAAGTGCATTTTCATTAATGCAATTGGCCAAAACTTCAGGTAAGCTCAATCAGTTGAGCGATGCTAAAGTTCCATATATATCTCTTTGCACAGATCCAACATTTGGCGGCACCACAGCTTCATTTGCCATGCTGGGAGATATAATTTGTGGAGAACCTGATGCTTTAATCGGATTTGCAGGTCCAAGAGTAATCAAAGAAACCATTAAAAGAGATCTACCTCCAGGATTTCAACGCAGTGAATTTCTATTGGAACATGGATTCTTAGATTTTATCGTTCATAGAAAAGCATTAAAACAGAAGATTTCAGATGTTTTAATACTTTTTAAAAGTTGATAACCAACAAAATATTTTATTTAAAGCCGCTCTAAATGCGGCTTTTTTCATTTTAATGGCTGTATGAAAAACAATATTTCTTCGGATATTTTACTAATCTAAAAACATAAAACAATTAATTTATTTGTAGTATTATTACTACAAAAATAAAAAAAGTTAAAAAATATTTTATAGGATTTGTTAAAATTTCAAAAATAGACTTTACATTTATATCAGTTTTCATAGGGTACGGATTAAAAACGAACCGGGGTTTCTACCCTGGTTTTCTTTTTTATAGACTTCTGCTTTTAATTATCATCAATTCTTTTTTATAAATCCTTACTTAAGCATATCGTTACATTAACTTTGTCAAAAAACATCAATTGGAATTTCTAAATAGAAAAGCAGGCTTTGAGTATTTTTTTGAAGCAACATATGTTGCCGGAATTGTGTTATCAGGTACTGAAGTAAAATCACTAAGAGCAGGCAAAGTAAGTTTCAATGACAGTTATTGTACATTTCACCAAGGTGAGTTATTTGTAAAGAGCTTACACATTTCTGAATATGCTTTTGGAACGATTACCAATCACCAGCCTTTACAAGAGCGAAAATTACTGCTTACAAAAAGAGAATTAAGCAAGCTGGAAAACAAAATCAAAGAAAAAGGCTACAGTATCATACCTTTAAGAATTTTCTTCAGTGAAAAGGGAATAGCCAAAGTTGAAATCGGATTAGGCAAGGGAAAGAAAAACTACGATAAAAGAAATACCATTAAAGAAAGAGAATCGGAAAGAGAGGTGAAGAGGAAGTATGGGGTGTGAGCTGGATCTGATGGGTTGGCTAGATAAGCTGGATAAGCTGGATAAGCTAGATAAGCTGGATAAGCTGGATAAGCTAGATAAGCTGGATAAGCTGGATAAGCTAGATTCTTGTATAAACAGCATTAAGACTAAAACATCTTTTAATTAACCTCGTAGAGGTGACACTATTCTAAAAGAAAATGCAAGTCAGTACTAAAACTCCGAAGGAGTGACACAAAAAAATACATCATTAAACCCAGATTTTGCAGTTGAAATCTATTACAAGAAAAAAATGCTGCAAAGACATGCATTTGCTTGATATTTTGACCTCAACATAATTCATTATGCTTTCGTCCAAAATATCGGCTCAAACACCCGTCTTTAGTGCCTTTTTTCCTTTCATCACGATTCCAACTGCAAAATCCGGGTTAAATAGCATTAACCAGTGTGACATCTGAT
>CANHLV010000170.1 GCA_947461495.1 Chitinophagaceae bacterium | reverse complement strand
TGAAGCTGCAACTGGAGTTGATTTAATCGTTGATGACACCCCAGAGGCTATTGTACTTTCTTCATTTGATCCATTGAGAAGAGAGATTGCCCGTTTGTCTTTACAGCGATTGGTGGCTGATGGAAGGATTCACCCAGCTCGTATTGAGGAAGTGGTAGAAAAAACCAAAAAGCAATTGGAAGACCAGGTAATGGAAATAGGTGAAAGAACTGCTATGGAGTTGGGTATTCACGGTTTACATAAAGAATTGATCAGAATGGTAGGCAGAATGCGTTTCCGTTCTTCTTATGGTCAGAATTTGTTGATGCACAGTCGCGAAACAGCTAATTTATGTGCTATCATGGCTTCAGAATTGGGCATGAATCCTAAATTGGCTAAGCGTGCCGGTTTATTGCATGATATCGGTAAAGTTCCTGATGAAGAAACTGAATTGAGCCATGCTTTACTAGGTGCTAAATTAGCAGAGAAATATGGTGAAAACCCTGCGGTTGTAAATGCCATCGGTGCTCACCATGATGAAATGGAAATGAAATACGTGATTTCTCCAATCATACAGGCTTGTGATGCGATCAGTGGCGCAAGACCAGGTGCGAGAAGAGAAATCATGCAACAATACATTCAGCGGATCAAAGACCTTGAAAACTTGGCGTTGGCTTATCAGGGTGTAGAAAAAGCCTATGCAATACAAGCTGGTCGTGAACTTAGGGTTATTGTAGAAGCGGATAAAGTATCAGATGGCGACAGTGAAAAATTAAGTTTTGAAATCGCTCAAAAAATACAAACCGAAATGACCTTCCCAGGCCAAATCAAGGTAACGGTAATCAGAGAGAAAAGAGCGGTGAACATTGCAAGGTAATCTTGTTCAATAGGTTCTATAAATCCTGTTTCAAAAGTTCAAAAGGTTCAAAAAGTTCAATCGGTTAGCACAACCCTAGAACTTTTTGAACCTTTTGAACGTTTGGAACCTTTTGAACTTATTATTATTCAAAAAAAATCCTCCTCAAACTTCATATTCTGAACTTTTCCCCCTACCTTTGCCGTCCGTTAAAATAAAAGATTATGAACGCAGTAGATTTTGTACACGAGCAGTTGACTAAGAGAGCAACCGTTCCTACATTCAAAGCAGGTGATAACATCACAGTAAATTATAAAATTCAGGAAGGAAATAAAGAGCGTATCCAGAGCTTTAAAGGCGATGTGATCAAACGCCAGGGCGTTGGCGCTACCGCTACGTTCACTGTACGTAAAATCAGTGATGGTGTAGGTGTAGAAAGACTTTTCCCTGTTCATTCGCCAAACATCGAAAGCATTGTATTAAACAAAGTTGGTCGTGTTAGACGCGCCAAATTGTATTTCTTGCGTGAAAGAAGCGGTAAGAGTGCTCGTATTAAAGAAAAAAGAATGGCTGTTGCTGCGAAAAAATAATCAGCAACTCTTTACTATATTTAAAAAGCGAGAATCTATGATTTTCGCTTTTTATTTTATAATAACACTAACAACTAAATTCATTTTTTAAAACGTTTTACTTATTAAAGCGTTAACTTTGACAAAAATTTTTTTATGGCGATTACAACATTCAACACCGTATTTTTAGCAATGCCAGGCTTCACAGAAATGTTGCCTATTTTGCTTATTGCATTACTCATTTTTGGCGGAAAGAAAATTCCAGAATTGATGAAAGGTTTAGGAAGCGGCATTCGTGAATTCAATGATGCAAAAAACAACGTAAAAAAAGAAATACAGGAAAGCGCAACTGAAAAAGAAACTAAATAATCCAGGATTTCTTCAAATAATTTTAAATACGGCCGAAGTGAGCTGCTACTTACTATGTAGTTGCACACTTCGGCTGATTTATTAGAAGTGATATGTTTTTATTCTCCAACATTCAACAATACCACATTGATTTAATTGCGCAGCGAACAAGCTGTACAATTGCAGTTGAGCATTATCTTGATGCTATTTCAAAAAATAACGAGCTGAATGCCTTTGTTGAAGTATATGCGACAGAGGCCTTACAACGTGCCAGGGAACTGGATGAAAAAAGAATCAATCATAATATCAAGGGAAAATTACATGGTGTTGTGATTGCTTTAAAAGATGTGATTTGTTACAAAGACCACAAGGTTACCGCAGCCTCTAAAATATTAAACAGTTTCACTTCATTATATAATGCTTCTGCAGTACAATATCTTATTGATGAAGAAGCCATCATCATAGGCACCTGCAATTGTGATGAATTTGCCATGGGTAGCAGCAATGAAAATTCTGTTTACGGTATTGTAAAAAATCCGATTGACCAAACAAAAGTACCGGGTGGTTCTTCGGGTGGAAGTGCTGTGGCTGTTAGTGCCGGCATGTGTATGGTTAGTTTGGGTAGTGATACGGGAGGCTCGGTAAGACAACCGGCAGATTTTTGTGGCATCGTTGGATTCAAACCTACTTATGGACGGATTTCTAGATATGGATTGATTGCTTATGCTTCCTCGTTTGACCAAATTGGGATTTTCGGAAACAACATAGCTGACGTTTGTGATGTTCTTAATGTGATCAGTCGTACTGATGAATATGATAGTACCATGATTCAGCATGATAATGAAATAAAATTCCAGGAAAAACAAGAAAAGAAATTCCGAATTGGATACATGAAAGATGTAATGGAACATCCCATGTTAGATCAGGAAATAAAAACGGCTATCTTCAAAAGATTAGATTCACTAAAAGAAGAGGGGCATGAAATCACTCCAATAAACTTTGATTTGATTGATTATGTAGTTCCTGCTTATTATGTGCTTACCGCTGCTGAAGCTACCAGCAATTTGTCGAGATTTGATGGTATTAGATTCGGACACCAGTCTACATCACCTGTTTCGAATTTGAATGATTTTTACATCAAAAACAGAAGCGAGGGTTTCGGTAAAGAAGTAAAGAGAAGAATTATGCTTGGCAATTTTGTATTGAGCAGTGGTTATTATGATGCTTATTATTCAAAAGCTCAACAAGTACGAAAAATGCTTGTCGATAAAACTGAAGCAATATTTGCGACTTGTGATTTGTTGATACTTCCGGTTAGTCCAACAACAGCCTTCAATTTAAATGAAAAAGCCAAAGATCCCATAGCCATGTATCTCGCAGATATTTTTACTGTGTTTGCTAATTTAGCAGGCATCCCTGCTATTGCAGTTCCATTATTTAAGCATACCAATGGATTGCCATTTGGATTGCAAATTCTTGCTGCGAAAGAAAATGATGAAATCTTGCTACAATTCTCAAATCAAATTTTCACTCAATAGAAAAAACAATTGTCTTGAAGTTTTTAGTACTCATTATTGGTTTTCAGTTGCTTTTATATCCTGCATTAGCTGAGAATATAAATAATGAGATGAGTATGTTGATTTCTTTGGCCGACACCACGATAGAAGAATCACTTGAAGATAGTTTGATTAATGAAGTTATTACCGCCAAAACTGCACCACAACAAGAGAAAGTTCAATCACTCAGTCAACTGACAAAATACGGTTTTAAAAATCTGTTTACTTCATTTAATTACAATCCAGCGTTACCCTATGCCAATCAGGTTAATCCTAACGCCGAGCTGTACATGCAGGATTACTTAAGCCGTCATAAAAAATCAATGATGTCGATGAAAAGCTGGGCAACGCCTTATTTCAATCTCATTGATAATATTTTTACTCAATATGGACTTCCCAAAGAATTAAAATATTTGGCTGTGATTGAAAGCAGTTTACAAACAGGTGCAACAAGTTGGGTTGGAGCCGCCGGTCCCTGGCAATTTATGCCCGCTACTGCAAGGCATTATGGGTTGCAGGTAAATAAGCATGTTGATGAAAGAAGAGATTATTTTAAAAGCACCTACGCAGCCGCTCGTTTTCTGCTAAAATTATACAGCGATTTCCACGATTGGCTTTTAGTGATCGCAGCATATAACGGAGGAGAAGAAAGGGTTAAATCTGCTATACAAAAAAGTGGGAGTAAAGATTTTTGGAGATTGCAATATTATCTTCCTGAGGAAAGCAGAAACCATGTAAAAAAATTTATTGCTACACATTACGTTATGGAAAATAATGCTATTGTGATTATTGATGAAACTAAAATCAATACTACTGAAATGAAATTGGCTACAGATATAAATCTTGAAAAGCAAATGATATCAGGGAAATTTATTGGTAAAGTCATAGCGAAAAATTTATCGATAGACCTATTAGAATTCAATAAATACAATCCTCAATTAGATGAACAATTGTCGTTAACCGGAAGTTATGAACTCAAATTGCCGAAAGAAAAAATGGAATTGTTTGTGGCCAATAAATATTTGATTCTCAACGAATGTATTGAGCTACTGCTAAGCGACAATGAAACTCCGGCTACCACAACGGTAAAGCCTGAACCGCCGGCAACCAAGAAAAAAAGAAAAAGTTAAGTCTTGATTTTCCATTTGAAATCTTTAAGGTGAAGAAACTTTATACCGATTAGACATCTGTAATGGTCCAATGAAATTGTCCCAAACAGCTGTCATATACCGAGGTATCGGCACAGGTCGGCATTATACCAGAAAAAATAGAACTAAAAAG
>CANHLV010000169.1 GCA_947461495.1 Chitinophagaceae bacterium | reverse complement strand
GGTGTTGATGTAGAAATTACAGGAATCGGGCACTCCCCATTTCTGCCATAATAAGCCTGTAACAAATCGCTTTGCTCGGTTTTTGTAGGCAAACCTGTACTAGGTCCACCTCTTTGAATATCACAAATCACTAAAGGAATTTCAAGCATAACTGCCAATCCCATAGCTTCTGTTTTTAAAGCCATACCCGGACCGGAAGTAGTAGTGACGCCAATCAATCCACCATAACTGGCACCAATAGCCGAAGTTATAGCTGCGATTTCATCTTCAGCCTGAAAGGTTTTTATACCAAATGTTTTATAGCGACTTAATTCATGTAAAATGTCAGAAGCTGGCGTAATAGGATAACTTCCTAAAAACAAATTCAAATTAGATTGATGTGAAGCAGCAATCAAGCCATAAGCCAATGCCTGGTTACCCATGATAGAACGGTAAGTTCCAGGCTCCATTTTCGCTTTTTCTACAGAATATCTTCCTGTAAATGTTTCGGTGGTATCTGCATAATGATACCCAGCTTGTAATACTTTTATGTTACTATCCAGAATATCAGGTCTTTTTGAAAATTTATCTTTTAAAAAGGTTAGGGTATTGTCCATATCCCTGTTGTACATCCAATATAGAAAGCCAAGCACAAACATATTTTTGGCCCTGTCTTTTTCTTTGGTGCCCATAGTAAAATCCTTCAAGGCTTCGCGAGTCATTTTGGTGACATCCATTTTTATCACCTCGTAATTATTCAGACTATTATCTTCCAAAGGATTCACGCCGTCAGGATAATTGGCCAGTCTTAAATTTTTTGCATCAAAACCATCGATATTGGCAATAATTTTACCACCTTTTTTAATGGCTTTCAGATTCACTTTCAATGCCGCTGCATTCATAGCTACCAACACATCACATTCATCGCCAGGTGTATAGATTCTATCGCTGCTGAAACGAAGCTGGTATCCACTTACACCGGGTAAGGTTCCAATTGGGGCTCTGATCTCCGCAGGGAAATCGGGAAATGTAGCTAAATCTAGTCCTAATAAAGCTGTATTATTGGTAAACTGACTTCCAGTAAGCTGCATTCCATCACCGCTATCACCGGCAAATTTGATTACAACCTCCTGAAGTAATTCGTTTTTTTCTGTCATCTGCGTCAATTGATAAAATTCGGTAACCCCGATTGAATATTCAGGCGCAAAGTTACTGAATACAAATAAAAGATTCTTCATAAAAAAAGGCTTTGGATTTATTTGAATTCGGGCTAATGAATTAGGTTTGCGAAAACTATTTGCATGTTAGATTTTACTGATTACTTGTCCCCTATCAATATTTACGAACTGAATGGTGATAATGAATACACCGATGGTCAATTTGCCAAACACATTGCTGTTTTTGAGAAAGAAATGCCAGATTTAACGGACATCGAACTCGTATTGGTAGGAATCGGTGAAAGTAGAGGAATCGGTTTTGACAAAGAATATTCTACAGCTCCTGATAAAATAAGAAAACAACTTTACACATTACACTGTTGGCATAATGAAATTCAAATTGCTGATTTGGGCAATATCAAGAAAGGAGAAGGCATTTTGGATAGTTATGCGGCACTTCAAACAGTTACTGCAGCGTTGATAAAAATGGGAAAGACTGTCATTATTTTAGGCGGAACACACGACATTACTTTAGCTCAATACAACGCCTACAAATCTTTGAACCAGGTTATTGAAGCCACTTGCATTGATTCGTTGATTGATTTGCGTGGCGACAGTGTACTTAAAAACGACAGCTTCCTTTTAGAAATGCTCACCAGCGAACCCAATTGGGTAAAACATTATAATCACATTGGCTTTCAGAGCTATTTTGTTCATCCTCGTTTATTGGAAACACTTGATAAATTAAGATTTGATTGTTACCGTGTTGGAAAAGTAAAAGAAGAAATGGAAGAAATGGAACCGGTAATTCGCAATTCACACATGGTAAGTTTTGATATCAGTGCCATTAAAAATAGTGCCGCACCGGCAAATACGATTAGTCCAAACGGATTTAATGGTGAAGAAGCCTGTGTACTTTCTCAATATGCAGGATTGAGTTCAAACCTTAGCAGCTTTGGTATTTATGGTTATGAACCGGAAAAAGACAGGCATGATTTAACTTCCATTCAAATTGCGCAAATGATCTGGTATTTTATAGATGGTAAATACAGAAGTAAGAATGATGCCAATATTAATGACAGAAATAGTTTCAATGAGTTTCACACTTTCTTTGCTGAAGTAGATACTGTTTTTCTGCAAAGTAAAAGATCTAACAGATGGTGGATGCAAATGCCCGATTCAACTTTCATAGCCTGCAGCAGAAATGATTATAGAAAAGCGAGTATGAACGAAATGCCGGAGAGATGGTTGAGGGCGCAGGAGAGAGGATAGGAAAGCCTCTCCCCAACCCTCTCCAAAGGAGAGGGGGTATTGATGCCGAAGATTGTGTTATTTTTTTGATGCCTCTGTTGGTGTTTTCACCAATAGAGATTGTAGAGGGGGCCTCTCCCCAACCCTCTCCAAAGGAGAGGGAGTTTTGATGCCGAAGTCAGATTTTTTTTTAATAAAATCGTTTCTATGAACCGTCTTTTCACTCTATTCTGCCTTTGTTGGTGTTTTCACCAACAAAGATTTTAGAGGTATTATTTTTTTCTGTTTTATAAAATCGTTTCTATGAACCGTCTTTTCACTCTATTAATCTCATTTTTTTTATTTGCTTCTGCAGCTGCACAACATTCAAAGAATATTACAAAGCTCACCAACAAATTATTGCTCAGCGATTCGATTATAAATGGAGCACATATCGGCATTTCCATTTACGAACCAGAAACCAACAGTTACGTTTACACTTACAATGCAGAAAAGAATTTCATCCCGGCGAGCAATACCAAGTTCTTTACTTTATATGCGGGGATGAAATATCTTGGGAATAATATTATCGGTGCTTATTATAAAATTTCAAATGATACGATTTATGTTATACCTACGGGAGATCCAACTTATTTACATCCGGACTTTAGTATACATCCCGTTCATGATTTTTTAAATAATAGTAAATATAAAGTTGTGTTGTTGGATGATGAGAAATATCCCGTTCCTTATGGCAAAGGCTGGGCTTGGGATGATCAGCAAGAAGATTATATGCCACAAAGAAGCAGCTTCCCGGGTTGTGGCAATTTGTTGAGATTGGAATGGATAAAAAACAACAATGCCAATCCTGATGAATTCCAATATGATCTGGCAGTGATGAATACCGATGTCCCGGATTTTAAACTCACCAAAAAAAAAGATACCACATTATCCGAAAACACCATCACAAAAGCAGCTGGAGGCAACCACTTTACCGTAACAACAAACAACAAACTAAAATCATTTTCACAGGAAATTCCATTTGAAACTTTTGGATTGCAATCTGGGTTTATGATTTTGCAACATTCATTGTATCATTTGGCGACACTTCAAAAAAACAAGCATATCAATCGAGAAAACTTCTTACCATTATTTTCTCAAAAGACTGATTCTGTTTTATCAATCATGATGCACCGCAGTGATAATTTCTATGCAGAGCAAACTTTGCTGATGTCTGCTAATGAAAGATTAGGTTATTTGAATGAAACGGATATGATTGATACTCTTTTGCAAAATGATTTAACTGATATTCCTCAACATCCACGATGGGTTGACGGCAGTGGATTGAGCAGATACAATTTATTTTCTCCGAATGATTTTGTTTATATCATCAATAAAATTCAGAAAGAGTTTGGTGTTGAAAGACTGAAAAATATTTTACCCACGGGCGGCACGGGCACATTAAAAAATTATTTCCACGCCGATAGTAGTTTCATATTTGCGAAGACAGGTTCGTTGAGCAATAACTATACTTTATGTGGTTTATTGACTACTCAAAAAAACAAGCAATTGATTTTTTCGGTGATGCTGAATAATTATCAGGGTTCGGGGAAAGCAGTGCGGAGATTGATTGAAGGGTATTTGCATGAGGTGAGAATGAGAGCCCCCTAAATCCCCCAAGGGGGACTGATTGTTCTTCACCGCAATGTCTCCTGAAAGGGACGTTGCGTTTTTAGAGGGTTTTGTTCAAAAGGTTTGTTTGGGGTTTGGTGTTTGGGGTTTGGTGGGGTTTGGGGTTGTTGTTGGGGCAGCTTATCCAGCCTATCTAGCATATCCAGCCTATCCAGTATCTAATTTCTAGTATCCAGCATATTCAGCATATCCAGCCTATCCAGTATCTAGTTTCCAGCATCTAGTTTCTCTCACACAAAAAAGCCCACTCCAATTAAGGAGCAGGCCTTTCTAGGTTATAAGGTTTATGGTTTAATGGTTTAAGTCGCTACGCTGGTTAACCTTAAACCATTAAACTTTTAAACCCTTGAACAGCTTCCCCCTTCGGGGGATTGAGGGGGCTTTAGTATTTCACCACCCTCACCACTTTCTTCTCCGTGCCTTGTAAAACTTCCAGCATATACACGCCAGGTTTAAATTCAGACCCAAAAGATATAGTTTGATTAGGATTTATTCTCATCGTTTTGATCAACCTTCCCTGAACATCCAATACTCTTATATTAATTACAGATACACTAACGATGTCGATTACCTGCAAATTGAATGATGAGGCTGTTGGATTCGGAAACACTTTTACTTCTATTGACGAAGAT
>CANHLV010000168.1 GCA_947461495.1 Chitinophagaceae bacterium | reverse complement strand
TAATGACATTTGGGATTCAACAGAACAGTCTTAAGAAATAACTGAGGATTCTGTCTGATCATATTCAACACCCAAATCACTTTTTTTTCTTCTTCAGATAAATATTGAGCTTGAATTGCGGTATTGCTTTTAGAATATTTTTTATCAGCCCAAATTGCGGAGTAAGATGAAAGAGGATTTACCATTGAGTCTGTAGCATTTTGAGCAAAAATGAAATTACATTTAAACCCAAGCAAAAAAATAAATATTGTAAGAAATTGTTTATTCATAAAAAAAATGAAATTATTGAAATGAATTTATAAAAATATTTATTCAAGTTAAACTTCTTGTTAACAGTAAACTAATTTGCTTTGAAATTTCGTTAAATTTATCTGAAACAATATTTATGCTGATTGTATAACCATGATGGACCAGTTGGCATTAGTCTCTGATTTTACATTAGTAATTGTGCTGAAAGCGGATGTGGGTAACAAGAATTATGTTTGATTTGATTAATTTCATAATGAAATACAATTTCAAAAATCAAGCAAATACAACCATTAACCAATATTTTTATTGTAATAAATTTCAACGGTAAGATTCGAATTAAATTAAATCATTTGGAAGCTGATTCTTTCAACCATTGGCTACTGAAATCCCTTAGCATATCTTCAAATTCATTTAGGTCTGAACATTTGGTAAAAAAACCATCAGCACCTAGCTCTATAGATTTTTCTATATCATATTTCGATGAAGAGGTGGTCATCATCACAACAGGAATCTGCGATAATTTTTCAATAGATTTTATATATTTCAATACTTCAAAACCATTTTTTTTGGGTAGGTTGATATCCAGTAATATCAATTGTGGCAATTTTCGTTTCGCATGTTGAACGTCACTTAAATAGTCGATAGCTTCTGCCCCATCTCTTGCAATATCGATAATAATAGTATTGTCAATTTCTTCAAATACCTCTTTTGTAAGTAATACATCCGCTTCATTATCTTCAATTAAAAGTAAATTTTTCATACGTCTTTTTACAAGTTTTTCAAAACTGTGAAATAAAATACCGAGCCTTTATCTTTTTCAGAAGTTAACCATACTTCTCCTCCCAAACTTTCAATTAGTTTTTTTGTAATTGCTAATCCTATTCCTGTTCCTGAATATTGTTCTTTAGTGTATAATCGCTGAAAAATAACAAATATTTTTTCGAAATATTGTGATTCAATACCTATGCCATTGTCTTCTATTGAAAATTGCCAATACCGATCTAATTCTAAACATTCAATTTTTATAACAGGGGGTCTGTGAGAAAAATGATATTTCAACCCATTGCTGATAAAATTTTGAAATATTTGCCTGATTAATGATTTCTGGATCCTGATTACTGGTAAATCATGATATATCAAAGACGCATTAAATTCTTGAATTTGACTTGAATGCATGATACTGATTTCAGCTATTAATTCATTTAAATTGACTGATTCGATTTTATTTTCTTCAGACTTTCCAATTCTTGAATATTCTAGCAAATCCAAAATTAATACCCGCAATCTTTTTGCGGCATCTACTGAATATTTTAAGTATGATTTTGTTTTTTCATCAAGATTATCCTGTAATCTTCTTTCAATCAGACTCAAGAAATTTGTAATCGTTCTTAGTGGTTCTTGCAAATCGTGAGATGCAACGTAAGCGAATTGCTCCAAATCGCTATTGACTTTTTTTGCATAATCCAAAGATTGTTCAAGAACTTTTTGATTTTGAATATTTGTAGTAATGTCAATACCATATCCAATTACAAATTTAATTTCACCATCTTCTTTATATGGATGGAATTTTCTTTGATAGTATTGTTTATTTCCACCATTATTTGATACATATTCATCTATCCATTCAACATCGATATGTTCAAGTACAACTTTATCAAAAGCATCTCTTCGTTTTAATGCAATTGATGAGTCTAAATTTTTAAAAGTACAATATTCAAAATCAGATCGACCAATAAGACTATTCCTTTCATCATGATCCTCTACATACTTCTCATTTAGGAAAAGATATTGTTGATTGATGTCATAAACTGCAATATCATTAGGAATATTATTTAAAATATCTTCAGTAAATTTTTTCTGTTTTTTAATCTCATTTTCAGCCAGCTTTCTATTTGTTGAATCTCTTACAAAACAACAATAAGACGTTTCATGTATTTCTTCCATTCTTACAAAAGAATATTCTATCCATAACTCTTTTCCAAAACGATCAGTTATTTTTAATTCAGCAATATTATTGAGTAAATCATCAATTTGAATGGCATTTTCAATTGTATTTTTAACAGTAAGAAATCCTTCAAAGGGAATCAGTAAACGAATGTCTTGATCAATAATTTCATTCGAGTTCCATCCAAATATTTCTGTAGTTCTTTTGTTGGAGAATTTTATCTTTCCATTGGCATTGATTAAAATTACAGCATCCGGAAATCCTTTTAAAATCTGATTATATCTTAGTTCACTAATCCGAATCAATTCGTTTGAACGCTCACGTTCAGTAACATCTGAAAAAGTAAAAATAAAACCTCTTTCATTGTTACCATATAAATAGGGTATCATTACCTCTTCGATAAGTCGGCTTTCTTCATAACTCCAGATTTCAGTAACATATTGACTCCCATAGATATTGTTTCTGTATTGGCGTTTTAGTTGACTTGATTTTAAACTTCTTGACCTTAATATGCCTATTTTTTCAAGTAGAGATGAATAGTCATTTTCTGAGTCATTTTCAATTTTAAAAATGTCATAAACACTGGTATTTACATAAATTATTTTACCGGAAGCATCTTTTAAAATAATGCCCATGTTTAAATTGTTGATGAGCACCTTGAGTGTTTCTTCTGCCTTTTGTCTTTTTTCAATTTCTTCTACAATCAAAGTAGAAAAGTCAATTAAATTTTCTGAAACTATATTCTCATTTTTTGAACTGAATTTACTGATAGAACTTTTCAAAAAAGATATGGTTTCTTTTCTGTTTTTTATTTCTTCATTTAAATGATTGTTGATTTCAACATATTCGTTCTCTGCCATTTTGTATGCTCTTGTCAGCAGATCCTTTTCTTTATCGAAAGCAAAATAAGTATCTTCAATGTCTTTTAAGAAACTTTGCACATGTGGATCAGACAATAATTGATCAGAAAGATTTTTTTTCTTTTGAATTTCAAGTAAATTTTTATAATCCATTAATGGTTTCTTTTTCTCTATGATTGAATAACAACAATGAATAAAAAATACTCAATATAAAAAATGAACACCTTACAATTCTGTAAAAGTGGTCATGGTCATGGTCTGATTATGTAGTTCACATGAAGTTCCTTTTGTTAAAGGTGAAATACCTCCGTAAGAATAAAATCCTGATATTTTATTATTTCCTAGAATTGATTCAGGATTTTTAACCTCCTCCCAAACTCTTGTATCTAAAATTATTTTCCTGCCTACACAACTAATCATAATGGTGAGATCAGGTAATTGTTGATCAGCTCCAGAGATAGACTCTTTAGCAGCAATACTTGATGCATCTATGAGATTGTCAAAATTTGCTCTCATCAATTTAACTTTATTTCCTTCTGGTACGTTTCCGGCAAATATCATTGATTTCTGTTCATCATCAACTGCAAGAATGGTCCTTATTAATATTTTATCAGTGTCTTTTACTTTCATAGACAAGGGAAAAAGTAATGCAGATCCTGGTAATTCATTTGCATAATCACCAAGGTATTTTTTATATAAATCCAATGCACTCTGACTATCAATTTCCTGAACGATATTTTGTTTGGAATGGGTAATAGTTCTTTCCAATCCAAACTCTTCCCATCCTCCTTTTGAACCATGACCTATAATTAAATCTTTTCCGTAAAACCCAATTGCTATAATATTACCCTGTGATGGTAATTTATTCAATCCGGTTACTGTTTTTTTAAATTGTACACCATCGCCAGCCAAACCTCCAGTTATCGGAATCTGATTGATATTATTATTTCTCAAACCTTCTACAAGTTCATCTCCATTCACAATAGTACCATCAGAAATAATAAAAATACCGGTCAGCTCTTCCCCTTGTAATTCATTATAGAGATGCAACCCCGCTTCGTAACTATTTTCATGATTACTGATATTTGTTTCTATGGATTTAATCTGTGTTTTTTCAAATGCTACAGCGGTAGCAACAATACTATCATCAAAAACCTCCCCATTAATGATTTCACCTGCAGTAGAAGAAAAAACGATATCTGCATTTGGATAACTCTTTTGCAAATAATCTAGATGTTCGGGTAATGACAATAAAGCTGAAGATCCAAAAGCAAGTACCATTTGGCATTTTTCGGGATTCACTTCAGCTGCTGATGCTTTCCATTCGGAATTCAAGAAATGATGTTGACGACTTTTCATGATATTTTTTTTAGTGGGGGGTCAATTTATCAATTACATGATGATAATAATTTTGCACAACCCTATTTTAAATATTTTTACGTAGAACTACTTATACAAGTTGAGTATAATTTCATAAACAAGTACTATACTTTTTAACCTGGAATTTGATACAGAAAACAATTACAATAAAAAAAACAAACCATTTACAAAAGATTGTAATGGTATATGAAATTGTTCTTGTTCAAATAAAACAATAGCATAAACATGTATCAACCTGATTTTTTCTGTTATTAGAATGTCAACAG
>CANHLV010000167.1 GCA_947461495.1 Chitinophagaceae bacterium | reverse complement strand
TGACATGATTTTTTTAAAGTTCTGAAATTGAAACCTTCCCCCTTTGGGGGACCGAGGGGGCTTCCACTTTCTTATTATTTATTTTTAGCCACAAAAAGTAACACGAAGAGTGCTTTAAATTTTAGAAGATAATTTTAATTGACCCCCCCTCTCACTCGGAGACTTCCCCCTTCGGGGGATTAAGGGGGCTTGGGGTTGGGGGTGAGGTATTTTAATTCATGAGAAAATGAAAATTTGATTTCCTAAATCCAACTATTACATTGGATATTTTACATTTAATATTTTACATTCAATATTCTACCGCTTTTATTTAAGTTTGCTGATAATTAAATCTCCATGAAGTACAGAATTTATTTTCTTTTGTTATTGACTATCATTTGTCAATCAGTTAGCGCTCAACAACAGGACTCTTTGTATATCAGAAAAATATTCAATGAAGTGATGACAAATGCCAATGCGTATGAAAATCTTCGTTTTATATGTAAAAAAATCGGACCACGTTTGAGTGGATCTGCAAACGCAGCAAAGGCTGTTATTGAAACAGCCAGAATGATGAAAGAAGCAGGCGCGGATACCGTTTATTTGCAGCCTTGTATGGTGCCACATTGGGTTCGGGGCGAAAAGGAATCAGGGTATGTTACATTGATGAATGGAGAAAAAAGACAATTGAAATTATGTGCACTGGGTAATTCTTTAGGAAGTTCTAAAAATGGAGTGAGCGCCGAAATTATTGAAGTAAATTCCATACAACAAATTAAAGAATTGGGCGAAAAAAATATCAAAGAGAAAATAGTGTTCTTGAATATTCCCATGAACCCAACTTACTTATATACATTTCATGCGTATGGGGAAAGTGGTGTTGCCAGATGGAGTGGGCCTTCTGAAGCATCGAAATACGGAGCTATAGGAGCGATGGTTCGTTCATTGGCAAGTAACGCCGACGATTACCCGCACACAGGAGTGATGAGTTATAATGATTCATTTCCCAAGATTCCTGCTGTGGCAATTTCCACCAATGATGCGGAGTGGCTTAGTGATCAATTGAAAAACAATAACATAAATAAAGGTTGGTTTAAAACATCTTGTGAAATGTTAGCTGATGTACCTTCTGCTAATGTGATTGGAGAAATTAGAGGTTCTGAAATGCCTGATGACATCATTACCGTAGGTGGGCATTTGGATAGCTGGGATTTAGCGGAAGGAGCACATGATGATGGCGCTGGTTGTGCACAGTCTATTGAATTATTAAGAACATTCAGAGCCATTGGGTATAAACCAAAAAGGACTTTAAGGATTGTTATGTTCATGAACGAAGAAAACGGCAGTAGGGGAGAGGAAGCTTATTTCAAGGCTGCAAAAGAAAATAAAGAGAAGCATGTTTTTGCTGTTGAAAGTGATGCCGGTGGTTTTAGTCCAAGTGGATTTGGAACAGACATGACGCCTTCTCAATTTGCAAAAGTCATTTCATGGAAACATTTTTTTGAAGACTATGACATCAATAAATTCTCCAATGATGGCAGTGGTTCTGACATTGGCTCTTTAAAAGAATTAGGAACGGCTTTAGCGGAATTACGTCCGGATAGTCAACGTTATTTTGATGTGCATCACGCTAAAACAGATGTGTTTGAAGCGATAAGTAAAAGAGAACTTAATTTAGGAGCATTTGCTTTAGCTGCATTTGCTTATTTGGTTGATCAGTATGGGTTTTAAAAGAAATTAGGCTTGCAATAGAAAGATGACGGGGATTTTGTGCAGCTCAGGTTTTTGTTGTTTCCACGCATTTGCAGATCTTGTTTCTATTCGTTCATTCTTGCCCGTTATATCAACGCCAATGCAGATTTTCGTTTTGCCATCACAGTGTTGCAATAATGCTTCCAATAATTGATTGTTGCGGTATGGTGTTTCAATAAAGATTTTAGTGCTGTTGTTTCTGGAAGATTCTGCTTCGAGTGATTTTATTTTTTTTATTCTTTCTGTGTTATCAATGGGTAAATAACCCACAAATTCAAACTGCTGGCCATTTAAGCCACTTGCCATTAATGCGAGTAAAATAGAACTAGGTCCAACAAGAGGTTTTATTACACATTTCATTTCTTGTGCGACAGCAATGAGTACTTGTCCGGGATCAGCAATGCCCGGGCAACCTGCTTCACTGATGATGGCGATATTTTTTTTATTTGTTATAGCATTTTTGAAATGACTGATTTGCTCTGCTTCTGCTTTATGAATCGTATGCCATTCAAAATTATCAATGACAATAGTATTGTCCATTGCTTTTAAAAATCTTCTTGTTGTTCTTTCATTTTCTGCAAAGATCACTTCACATTTTTTTACTGCATCAATCACATAAGGTGGAATGGTTTCTTTTGCATCTTCTGCAAGAAAACAAGGTATGAGGTAAACAGTTGACATCAGCTGATGATTACGTTGGTTTCTTTTGCTTTGTGTAGACTTAAAGTCGCAGCAATTACAGCATAACTTGGTGCAAATAACCAGCCTATGATGGGAACAAAATGAAACAAATAAAATACCATTCCATTGCCAATGGCGAGCCCACGGTGATGGCCTATTAAATCAATGCTAGCATTTACATCCAATTTGTTTCTTTCACTGCTGTAATCCAGCATAGAAAAGCCCATATAGTAACAGTCAAGAAAAAAAACAACCAACGGCGTAATCCAGCCGACTAAAGGAATCAATGATACAATTAGCAAGGCAAGCATATAAATGGTTTGCCATGACATGTTTCTCAATGCAATTCTGATTCCTCTTATAATGTCTGTATATAATTGTGGAAAACTGAATGGAAAATCTTTACCTATCAAAATGCTTTCTGTTTTCTCACTCAAATAAGCAAAAACTGGAGAGCCAATAATCAGAAACATAAATTTGAAAAAAGAGAAATAGAAAATCAGTAAGAGCAAGTGAATGAAAATCTGTCCGATGATGAAAAAGAAACTCATCCAGGTACCTTCCATGTGATCAAGCCATTTTTTCACCCCGAACTTAGTAAGCATCCATGCTGTAGCAGTATTGCTGGAATGCCAAAAGAAATAAAATCCTACAACAAACAAAATTGAATACAAAAGTCCGGGTATCAGAATCCATTTCCAAAGTTTATTTTTTTTAATAAACTGATGGGCTTCAAAATAAGATTGTATGGATATGATGAGTTCTTTAAGCATAGAGAAAAAAAGTACTTACCGGGCTTGCCGATAAAAATAAATCAATTATACCTCAAGATCAATTGGGATTTGATTAAAACCTTGGACAAGGAATGCCTTTACTTTCCGGTGGACGTTTGATATAGATGATAGAAAATTCAGCACCACCGGCACTATTGGTTGCAGATTTCAAACCGCTGATATTGACATCATATGTAGCACCAATTCTGAGTCCACCGATTTCCAATCCTAAATAAGGAATAATCGCATCATTCACACGCATCCAAGAACCCAAATATACATTGGTTGGTTTTTCATCATCGCCATTGGCGTTAAAGGATAATGTGCCACCTAGAACGGTTTCACTTGCTTTATTTTGAAATTGTTGAATAAAAGAGACATTGATACCAACTACATCTGATATTGGAAAAGAACCTCCCCCATGAATTGTAGCTCTATTAGTGAGATACCAATTATTGTTTTGTTTAAAGCTCAATTTTGGTCTGTTTATGTGATACATAGAAATACCGAAATAGTAATTGTTTTCACCATTACTTGAACCGGAGTATAATATCCCGGCATTCATGTCAAAATAATTTCTGGCATTATTACCATTTGTTAATGCAGTGCTACCTAAATAATCATTTGAAGTGCCTTGAACAAAGCCATTTTGGGTTAATTCATCTTCAAAGAAAAGTTGTCTGGTGTCTAGTAAAAGGTTAGAATATGTTCCTTGAAAGCCGGCGCCAATTGTATTGTAGCCACTTTCGTCTAGTGCTTTGTGGTAAGAAAGTGAAACAGAACCGTAATTTAATTTCAAAGCGCCGTTTGCACTTGCATCAGTTAAACCTGAAATGCCCACGCCAAATACATCCCCTTCAGGGATTTTGTTTTTCATAATGGGAAAATCTACAGATGCACTGGTAGTTACATATGCGTTAGGTATTGATCTCCATTGGTCCCTGCGATTTGCCGCCAAGCGCCATACACCTTCAAATTTTCCGGTAAAAGCAGGGTTAAGCGTTAAGGGTGATGCGAAAAATTGTGAAAAGTGCGGATCTTGTGCTTGTACATTTAATCCAAACAAAACAAAAGCAATAAGTTGAAAGATTTTTCTCATGTTGAAAATGCTTATCCGTAAAGATAATAAATTCAGTTTAAAATTCTACTGAAAAAATAGAAAGTTTGGGGGAATTTAGGATAGGTTCATGGGGAGAAATTCAAAATTTAAAATTGAAAAGTAAAAATAGGGTATTCGGGTTGGGTGCAGAGAAGTAATTGTGACTCGGTCAAAAGACCTTCGTCAGCATCCAGTATCCAGCATTCTATGTGACTCGGTCAAAAGACCTTCGTCGGCATCCAGTATCCAGTATCTATCATTCTATGTGACTCGGTCAAAAGACCTTCGTCAGCATCCAGTATCCAGCATACTATGTGACTCGGTCAAAAGACCTTCGTCGGCATCCGATATCCAGCATCTAGTATCCAGCATTCTATGTGATTTCGTCAAAAGACCTTCGTCGGCATCCAGTATCCAGTATCTATCATTCTATGTGACTCGGTCAAAAGACCTTCGTCAGCATCCAGTATCCAGCATACTAT
>CANHLV010000166.1 GCA_947461495.1 Chitinophagaceae bacterium | reverse complement strand
TAATCGCCTATGCCATTTATGGCAAAATGAAGCATGAGCATAAAAAACAATCCTTCAAAGGCTGCAAGTGTAATATTTTTAGATAAAATAAAATTCCCGTTTAGATTAAAAATCCAACCAACAGAAACCAAAATCATCACTGAATATAACACAGCAATTAATAATGGACGATGGTTTTCGACATGCTGCCTTACCCAATTCAAAAGTCTATAAAATATAGGCAAGGTAAAAATCGAAAATGAGAAAATAATCCTGTCAACCATGGTAACTGTAATGATTAAATTATCAACTTTCAGTAACACATAAAAAATCAACAATCCAAAAACATGTGATTTTTTTAATGATTTATTTTCTTTCGATACAATTGTCATAACTGAAAAAGCAATGGTTATAAAAAGCATATCCAACAACAACATAGGAGGATAATGAAATAACAAAGGCGCAAGCACAAGCATTATAGTAGGCGCCATTAATGCAGTATGATTGTGAACGTATCGAAAATGTTGGGTATAAATAGTCCCGGCATTTTTTCGGTATATTTTTTTCACATACCACAAAGGAACAAAAGCAAAAATCAACACAACAACTCTTAAGAAAATCAAATCCCATAAAGAAGCTTTGGAGTAACTTAACAATAAATCAACTTTTTGTCGACATGTTGATTTAAACGTTGGCCAAAATGCAGGGTAATTATTTTCAGTAAGATGTAGAAATGAAAGCTCTTCTGGGTGCAAGAGATTCTTCGTGATATTATCCATCTCTTTATTGATGATATCATCTTCCTCAAAAGCATTCAAAAAAATGTTATTACAGAAAGAAATCTTATCAGCATAAACCTCATGCATAGCCGCAATCTTATTCTTCATACTATCCATACTCAACAACAGTTTATTAAATTGAGCTGCATATTCAAAACCTGCGGCACTATCTTTTAAAACTGTATTAACAAGGGAATGCCCTGACAATTTATTAATCAATTGAAGTTGACGAATAAGAACGACATCTTGCCTCTTCATCTTTTTATTGAATCGATTCAACTGTTCCATCAATAATCCAAATTGATTTCTGAGGTTATAGAAATTCCTCAGATTGGATTGTGTTTTAATGGTATAGTGATTGAGTCTGAGTTTACTCAAATTATCATTGAAGCCATTAATATCCTTGTCGAAAATTGAAGCAGATGGAATTTTATCTAACTCTTTTGAAGATTGAAATATAAATTTAGAACTGTATGAAACCCAATCTGAAGCTGATTTAAATATTGGCAAATAAGCTTCATTTTTATCTTTAGATTGTGAAAAAAGAGAGTTTGTAAAACCCAAAATAAACAGCACAAGAATTGCTGTGATTTTTTTAATCGACACTATTTCTCTTTTCAATATCATTTCAATGTAATGGTTTAAACAGCAACATTAAAATCTCTGAGTGCATCATTCAAACTTGTCTTCAAATCTGTACTTGGCTTTCTTTTACCAATGATCAAAGCACAACTCACATTGTATTCACCTGCAGGAAATTTCTTAGCATAGCTTCCAGGAATTACAACGCTTCTTTCAGGAACATATCCTTTCATTTCTATAGGTGTATCTCCACTGACATCTATAATTTTTGTGGATTGCGTTAAAACTACATTTGCGCCCAATACAGCTTCTTTGCCAACTCTCACTCCTTCTACAACAATACATCTGCTGCCAATAAAGCAACCATCCTCTATAATTACAGGACTGGCTTGTAAAGGCTCAAGTACGCCTCCAATACCCACACCACCGCTTAAGTGTACATGTTTGCCAATTTGAGCACAGCTGCCTACTGTTGCCCATGTATCCACCATCGTACCTTCATCAACATAAGCGCCAATGTTTACATACGATGGCATTAAGACAACATTTTTAGCAAGGAATGCACCATATCTTGCAACAGCATGTGGAACCGCACGAACGCCCAATTCTTTGTAATTGGATTTCAATTTCATTTTATCATAAAACTCAAAAGGAGGCAAATGATGTGTTTCCATCGGCTGAATCGCGAAGTACATAAGGATAGCCTGTTTTACCCATTCATTTACTTTCCAATTGTCTCCGTCGGGTTCGGCCGTTCTTAATCTTCCTTTATCCACTTCTTCTATAATTGCTCTTACTGCATCAGAATAAGTTTTTTGTTGTAATAATTCTCTATTCGCCCACGCCTCGGCTATTAATTGTTGCATATTATAATTTTGAACACGAATATAAATAATTGTTGCGATGACTATTCAACAAGCGGTATGTTGTTTGTAAATAATACTATTTTTGTAACCGAAAATTATCAATATGAATATTGGGTTTGATGCTAAAAGGGCTTATCACAATGGAACGGGTCTGGGCAATTACAGTCGCACCCTTGTTTCAGATTTAAGTGAGTTGTACCCCGAACATCAATATTTTTTATTTAACCCAAAGCCTTCTAAAAGATATACTTTACAAGGACACAATATCCATGAAGTTTTACCTCAAAAAAAACTATATCAAATCTTCAATTCCATCTGGAGAAGCCATTGGATAAAGAAAGATATCATTAAATATAATATTGACCTTTTCCATGGTCTGAGTCATGAATTACCATTGGGTTTGAGTAATACCGGCATTAAAACCATAGTTACTATTCATGATCTGATTTTTCTAAGATATCCAGAACAGTATAATAAAATTGACGTTAAAATTTACATTGCTAAATTTAAATATGCCTGCAAAAAAGCAGATCATATCATTGCAATCAGTGAGCAGACTAAACAAGACATCATACATTATTTTGGGACTGACGCTAGTAAAATCACAGTCTGCCATATTAGTTGCGACCGCTCTTATCAAACTACTGTTACTGATACGGAGAAGTTGCGTGTAATAAAGATGTTGAATTTACCTGAAGAATACATGCTTTATGTGGGTTCGATAATTGAAAGAAAAAATCTACTGGGAATTTGCAAAGCAATGGCGTTGATAAAAAATGAAATTCGTTTACCCCTTGTCGTTATTGGAAGAGGAAAAAAATATAAAGAGGAGGTCAAGGCAATTGCAAAGGAAAATGGGATTTCAGATAGGTTGATATTTTTATCAGAAAATGAAAATCAATCAGAAGAATACATTTCAGGATCTTGCTTTCCGGCCATTTACCAAAGTGCAAAGCTTTTTATTTACCCATCTGTTTTTGAAGGCTTTGGCATTCCGGTTTTGGAAGCATTATTCAGCAAAACGCCGGTAATCACTTCGAATGTTTCCAGCCTTCCTGAAGTTGGCGGGAATGCTGCTTATTATGTTAATCCGGATAATTTTATTGAAATTGCAGAGGGCATCAAGAAAATCATCAATGATAAAGAGTTTGCAGAAAAAATGAAAGCTGATGGATTGTTGCAAGCCTCCAAATTCACACCTGAGAAATGCGCTTCCTGCGTTATGGATGTTTATAAAAAAATAGTATGATGTTTAAATACGACATAGAAAATTGCATTAAAGTTTTATCATCTGGAGGATTGATTTTATACCCCACAGACACCGTTTGGGGTATTGGTTGCGACTCAACTAATGAAGAAGCTGTTTCAAAAATCTACAAACTTAAAAACAGGAATGAAAGTAAAAGCATGATTATTCTTGTTGCTGATGAAAAAGACATTTTGAATTATACCAACACAACCGAATTGAAGATTTATGATTACATCAAAGGCATTCACAAGCCAACAACTGTAATTTATCAAAATGCAATACATCTTGCTGATAACTTAATCAATGCAGATGGTTCTATTGGTATCAGAATTGTGAAAGATGATTTCTGCCAAGAACTCATCAAAGCTTTTGGTAAGCCAATTGTTTCAACTTCGTCTAATATTTCAGGTTATCCAGCTCCGTCAATGTTCTCCGAAATAGATATATTAATAAAAGATGGGGTAGATTATGTTGTTCAACACAGGCAGGAAGAACAAGTGCCCGGAAAACCGAGCACTGTAATTAAGATGAATGAAGATGGAAGTTATGAAATACTAAGACCTTAATTATAAAATCCTCAGACCAAGTCCAATATGAATGGATTGGCTTTTCCAAGTTTCTGTGCTTCCGGTGATGTCATTTAAATTACTAAGTCCTATTTGGTAACGACCGTATATTTTTAATTTTGAAAAGTTAAATTGAACACCTGCCAATACAGAAAAATCTCCTTTTTTGAAGGCGCTTTCCACGTTGTTTTTTAAAGATAAATTATCATCTACAATGATGCCATAGCGAGTACCAAATTGCAAAGCCATTTTTTCTCCCGATTTGATACTCAGTATCAGTGGAATATTGATATAACCGAATTTTAATTTAGAAAGTGAAATCGAATCATATGTTTGAGAAAAAGCCCTACCGGTATCCAGCTTTACAGCACTGTAATATAATTCAGGTTGAAAAGTAATGGATTTACTCATCTTTACTTCTGCAAAACCACCGAGGTGGTAACCAAATGCAAATTTTTCACTGAAGCTAGCGCCCGTGATTTTTTGAATATCAGTACCAAATTTAATGCCCATATGAAAACCTTGAGATGAAGCAAAAAGACTACTTGCTAATAACAATGTGATTAAAGTTATTTTTCTTAACATAGGAATAATTTTTAAAAGATTAAAGATTGGCACGATAAAGTTAGCATAATATATCATTATTGGCTTATTACAAGTCAATAATGCCTTATAATGAAACTTGAGTGAGAAAACAGATAACTATTATATATTTCAGAAAATGCTATGAGAATCAAAATTAATAGTGTAGCTT
>CANHLV010000165.1 GCA_947461495.1 Chitinophagaceae bacterium | reverse complement strand
TACAAACACTGAAATAGTGTCAGTAGCTGTAGCTCCATTGTTATCAGTTACGGTTAATTCAAATTGGTGAAAACCTTCAGACAGATTACTTAAAGTAGTAATAGAAGCTGAGGCATTTGAGAAAACAGCCTGAGAAGGATTGGATAAAGTAGTCCATGAATAACTGCTAATACTGCCATCCGCATCATTAGAAAGAGTAGCATCTAATGTAGTTGAATTTATAGGTGAAGTCAAATAAATGTCGTTCCCTGCATTAGCGATAGGTTGAGCATTATCAGCAAGGGTGCTTCCAGTTTGGAGAATATCAATCAAGCAAATATATCCAAATGCACTACCCGTTTGAACTCTGATATTAAAATCGACTACTGACTTTCCAGTAACCACAAATACAGCAGCGTTATTGTAATCAGAATTTCCGGATGCATCATAAGATTGCCAAACTATATCTTCTTGTTTCTTAATTTCTATAACATTGGGAAATGTAGCAGTTTTGTTTCCCCAGAATTTTATGGTATAGGTTCTTGTGCTGTCAAGACCAGTGATGGCCCAACCAGCATCTACAGCAGATTGATCAGCGAACGCATAATCAGTTGTTGCAGTTGAAAGATAATCACCTACGTTACCAACAGTATTTCCTGCACTCAATCCTGTACCTTGAATCCCAAAACTACCATCGATTCTGTTGGAAACTACTAGTCCAATATTGGTCTGTAAATTATTTGTTGTAATAGCATTTGATAATTTTATCCCATTGTTAACCGCATAAATATTATTCCAATAATTACCATTTACATCAGGGGCTGAAGAAATTGTAGGTCCAAAATCGATAAGAATTCTGGAGTTGACAATGATATTAATGGTATCAGAAGCAGTATTAAAACTATCATCAGTAACGGTGAGTTCGAAAGTATAGGTTCCTTCCACTAGATTGGATAAAACAGGATTGATGATTCCGGGATTACTGATGGAGTACAAAGCAGGTCCTGAGATTTTATTCCAAATGTAACTGTTAATGTTTCCTGCAGTAGAATTAGCAGTAGCATTAAGAGAAACGCTATTTGAAGGTAAAACTAGAGAGATGTCATTTCCTGCATTTATGGTAATGACACCTGCATTAGCAGGAATGGTTTTAACAATACCTGCTGTCAATTGAAAGTTCACAGCAAGAAATGCGATTAAAAAAAATGATTTCATAAATGAAAAATGATAATTAGACATTGTTTGGCTTTTAACGGGTTGATTATTTATTGATAACTAATTTTTTACTTTTTTTAACTAGTCAAAGCTAATTCATTATTTTGAAAAAAATTAACATAACACTAATAAAATGAACGTTTATTAAATTATGAAGGATTATCCGGGATTTTGCAGTTGAATTCCAACATTTTGAATCAAAAGAAGGAAAAAAAAGTTAATGCATTTACCAATAGATAGTAAGAAAATCAAGTTCATTAAATGGTGCCAAAAAGCTTCAGGAATTCGCCTCTTCTTCTGCTGGCGACTTCAATTTGTGTACCATCTTCCATTGTTACTGTTCCACCTCTTCCCTTGTTGTAACGAAGCATTCTATTGATGTTAATGAGATGGGAGTTATGAATTCTAAAGAAGAAATTTTTGGGTAAGATTTCTTCATATTCTTTGATATTCTTGGATGCGATGACTTTTTCTTTTTTATTGGTAAAAATGTATGTATAGGCCCCATGAGCCTCACATCTGATGATGTCTTGCATTTGTATGAATACAAAACCTTCCACAGTGGGAACAGCTATTTTTTGATTAAGGTTATTTTGTACAGCTTTGACATTGGTCATCAGTAAATCCAATTGATGATTTACGTATTTTTCAAAAATTCGCTTAACTGCTTTTTTTGTAGCAGCTTGAAGTTCTTTTACAGCCAATGGCTTAATTAAATAATCCAAGGCAGCATATTTAATCGCCTTTAATGTATATTTTTCAAATGAGGTAATGAAAATTACTTCAAAATCAAAGGGCATTAATTTATCTAATAAATCAAATGCAGTTTGTTTGTGCAATATGATATCCAAAAATACCAGGTCGGGGCCTAGTTCATTTATGAGCTTGTAAGCATCGGTCACATTTTTTGCTTCCCCAACTATTTCAATTTGAGGACAATGCTCATGCACCATTTTTTTCAGTGACCGAATATGCTTGACATCGTCTTCTATTATTATAGTTCTATACATTTGCCGAGCAATTAAAATATGACAATGAAAAATAAACAAAGGGAAAAATTGAAAGGTCTTAATCCAATAATCAAAATTTTCTCAGTTTGTTAAGATGCAAACAAGTAAATATTAATCAAATATTAATATATAAATTAACGAACGTGTAATAATAACGGGTAAACGTGTAAAAAATAGAAAAATAATAGTTATCGACATGGGTTTTCAAATAAACCTCAATATTAGCAGATTTATAATTATTGAATTATCTAAAAATATTCAAGAACCCTGCCTTTCTTCGGGAAGCCAATTCGACCGTTGAGCCATCTTCCATTGTTAATAGCCCCCCTCTACCTTTGTCATATTTTATAAGTCTTCTGATGTTGATGATATGAGAATTGTGGACACGAAAAAAATACTCAACCGGCAACTGCAGCTCATATTCTCTGATATTTTTTGAAGAAACAACTTTGCCCCTGCCAACTGAGTAAATGATAGTATAAGCACCACTAGCTTCTATTCTAATGATGTCATTAAAATCAAAAAAAATAAGTCCCTCAATTGTTGGTATAGCCAGATTCGGATTTAAAACGACATTGTTTTTAAATTGCGACAACATTACTGTAAGTTGGTCATTTACTATTTTTTTTGAAACTTTTTGTAAGGCTTTCTGTACAACAGATTGCAATTCTAAGATATTAACGGGTTTTAATAAATAATCTAGTGCGGCATATTTAAATGCTTTAATGGCGAAATTATCATGTGCCGACACAAATACAACATCAAATTCAATCGGCATCAATTTGTTTAGTAAATCAAAAGCTGTACCATTTGGCATTACTATATCAAGAAAAACCAAATCCGGTTTTGAACTTATGATAATATCGTGAGCATCGTCTATATTTCCAGCTTCACCTATTAGTTCTACTTGAGGGCAATAATCCCTCAACAATGATGTAAGTAATTTGACATTTTTCACTTCATCATCAACAATAATTGTTTTCAGCATATTTTTATGAATTGCTTTAATGAGCAGTTACATCAGTCGTAATGACCAACGTAAAAAAAAATAATAATTATTGTTGAGTTTCAGTTACTGATAGATAACTTAGGTAAAAATATACATATATGAGCAATAATAAAATTTAGTTTTTGCAAAACAATGGAATAAAGAGTTCTACCTGAGTACCAGTTGAATTTCCTATTGTATCATATTTGTCTTCTATTGTCATTCTGATTTTATTATTTTCTGAATCATTCAATTTATTTATTCTGCTTTGAGTGAGTTGAATACCTTTTGAAACATGAAGTAGTTCTTTATACGAAGAGAAAGATTTAGCAGCCACCCGACCAATCCCGTTGTCTGAAATAATAATTTTTAACATATCATCAAGCTTAGAAAAATCAATTACCAGATTTCCTTTTTCATTTTTTTTATTTAGTAACCCGTGATTAATGGCATTTTCTACAAATGGCTGGATCAGCATTGGTGGTATCTGTAAAGAAGTTATGTCCAGTTGTTCTTCAACTTTAATGGAATAATAAAATTTGTCTTCAAATCTGTTTTGTTCAATTTCTATATACGATTTTAAGAAAATAATTTCTTCTTCTAAAGAAATGTTTTTCCTGCCTGAGTTATCCAGTGCTTGTCGAATTAATCCTGCAAAAGAAGAAATAAACTTATTGGCGCTCATCACATCTTTTTCAATGATATAATGCTGAATGGCATTTAGGCAATTGAAAATAAAATGTGGATTCATCTGCGCTTTTAAAGCCTCTTGTTCGAGCTCCATTATTTTTCGGGCGTTTTCATTTTTTTTTGTGTAGATTTTCTTGTTTCTTTTAGCTCGAATGTGATTTAGAAAACTAATCAATAGAATCAATAATAATAGTAGAGATAGCCTAAAATACGTCTCTTCATGCAATTTCTTTTTTACTAAAAAGGGGACATTGATAATACGGCTTTGAATACCAAATTTGTTTATAGCCATTAATTCGAATTGATAATTACCATATGGTAAATAAGAAAAGTTAATATCAGTTAGATGGGTTGTTTTCCATGTTGTATCCAATCCAATCAAACGATATTTATATAAAATATCTCCTTCAGATTTAAAGGAAATTCCAACATATTCAAATTCGATATCTTCACCAGGATTTAAATTGATGTTTTGGCCTGAAATTACTTTAGAGCCAACTTTAATAATTGGAGTATTTAACAGACATTCTCCGTGTTGATTTATTTTGGGTTTAGTTATTATAGATAAGCCTTCTTCAGTAGCTACATAAATGGTATCCTTCAAAACAAAAAGATCATTTATTACATTAGAAACCAATCCATCATTAATGTCGTATTTTCTTATAACTTTTATTTCATTTAAATCAGTAAATGATATTTCAGCAATTCCTTTACTTGTTCCAACTATAAGTTTGGATCCATCTATGTACATACATCTAATGGAATTATCCGGCAACCCATCTTGAAATGTAATGTTTCTGATTATTTTTTTTCCATCAAAGCATATCACTCCATTTTGATTTGTTCCAATCCACAACAAACCATTCTTGAATACCAAATTACTTACACTAACTTTCAATAATGGTAAATTGGGTAGTTTATTTAT
>CANHLV010000164.1 GCA_947461495.1 Chitinophagaceae bacterium | reverse complement strand
ACATTTTCTTGATCTTGAAGAAAAATACGGAGCTCATAATTATCACCCTCTTCCTGTAGTTTTAAAAAAAGGATCTGGTGTTTTTTTATGGGATGTGGATGATAAAAAATATTACGATTTTCTGAGTGGGTATTCTGCCGTAAACCAAGGGCATTGTCATCCTAAAATTGTTACCACTTTAAAAGAACAAGCCGAAATACTCACGCTAACTTCCAGAGCATTTCACAATAACTTATTGGGTGAATACGAAAAATTTATCACTGAATATTTTGGTTATGATAAAGTATTACCAATGAATACAGGTGTTGAAGGCGGAGAAACAGCGATTAAATTAGCAAGAAGATGGGGCTATACGGTAAAAGGCATTGAAACCAATCAAGCGAAAATCATTTTTGCTGAAGGAAATTTCTGGGGAAGAACAATGGCGGCCATCTCCTCTTCTACCGACCCCAGCAGCTACAAAGATTTCGGACCCTTTATGCCTGGATTTGAAATTGTTGCATACAATGATTTAGCTGCTTTAGAAATTGCATTACAAGATAAAAATGTAGCCGCGTTTATGTTTGAGCCGATTCAAGGTGAGGCGGGCGTTGTATTACCAGATGATGGCTACATCAGCGGGGTAAGAAAATTATGTTCGCAATACAATGTGTTGATGATTGCAGATGAGATTCAAACAGGCTTGGCAAGAACCGGAAAAATGCTGGCCTGTGACCATGAAAATGTAAAACCCGATATCTTGATTTTAGGAAAAGCATTAAGTGGTGGCACCATGCCGGTTAGTGCAGTATTGGCAAATAATGAAATCATGATGACCATCAAACCAGGTGAACATGGAAGTACCTACGGTGGAAATCCATTGGCATGCAAAGTGGCCATTGCAGCACTTCAAGTTTTGAAAGACGAAAACATGGCAGAAAATGCCGATAAAATGGGTACTATATTTAGAAAAGCTTTAGAAGATTTACACTCACCATTTATTTCGGTTATTCGTGGCCGTGGGTTGTTGAATGCCATTGTCATCAAACATGAAAATCCGGAAGCGGCATGGGATTTATGTTTAACTTTAAAAGAAAATGGTTTATTGGCCAAACCTACTCATGGAGATAAAATCAGATTTGCTCCACCCCTATGCATCACAGAAAGTGAAATTATGGATTGCGTAAAAATCATTGAAAAAAGTCTTGACTGTTTAAAATAAAAGATATGGATACCCATTTGCATCATGATCATATCGAAAGCCATTTAAAAAGTTCTGCGTTATTGACAGACATTGTCATTGGCATGAGCGATGGTCTTACCGTACCTTTTGCTTTAGCAGCAGGATTGAGTGGTGCCGTAGATAACAGCAGTATTATCATCATTGCAGGAATTGCTGAAATTGCTGCTGGCAGTATTGCGATGGGATTGGGTGGCTATCTCGCAGGAAAAACAGAGCAAGACCATTATAACAGTGAAGTAAAGAGAGAATATGATGAAATTGAGAATTTAAGACACCGTGAAATTGAAGAGACAAAAGAGTTTTTTGCTAACATAGGTTTGAGTGAAGAATTGCAGGAAAAAGCAACAGAAGAAATTTCAAGAGACAAAGACAGATGGGTGGATTTTATGATGAAATATGAATTGGGATTGGAAAAACCGGATCCTAAAAGAGCTACTAAAAGTGCGCTTAATATTGGTTTGTCTTATATAGCAGGGGGCATAATTCCATTGAGCCCTTATTTTTTCATCAGTGATTCCTATTCTGCGTTAGAATATTCTGTAGTTGCTACTTTAATTTGCTTATTCGTTTTTGGATTCTTTAAAAGTAAAATCACCGGCATCAATCCATGGAAAGGCGCGATCAGAGTAATGCTTATCGGAGCAATGGCTGCAGGCGCGGCGTTTGGGGTGGCGAAGTTGATTGGAGGATGAGGAGAGGAAATGTAAAATAAAGAAAAGCCTCACCCCCAACCCCTCTCCAATAGAGAGGGGAGCGAACAGGATTTTTCACTAAAAAAATAATTCGTGAATTCGTGACAACCCTCAGCAAAACATAATCAAAGTACCCCTTGGGGGGATTGAGGGGGCCTATAATTCGTGAATTCGTGGCTAACTTAAAAAATCATTGCGAACTTTGCGTGAAACCCAATCGAGACAATCCCGAAAAAACAAAATCAACTTCCCCCTTGGGGGATTGAGGGGGCCAAAATCACAAACAACTCACTACTCTGTCTAGGTGTAATAGAATTGTAACATTGACTCATTGTTTTAATTTCAAACTTCGAAGTAAATAATTTTCTGTATTCAGCTTCATTACCGCCAAATGGTGGGCTTGATGGAAATTCCCTATCAAATAATACCCCTACTAATTTCCCATCGGGTTTCAATAAACGATAAATTTTATCTCTGTATTTTTCTCTGTTTTCTGGTTTGAAAGAACAAAAAAAAGTCTGTTCCAATATCAAATCAAATTGCCCTTGAAGGTTGAAAAAATCATCACAAATAATATGGACTGACTTTCCTGATTCATTGACAAATTTACGTTTAAGCTGATCTGTTAGTATTGGAGAAATATCTGCTAACGTAATATTCGTAAATCCTTTTTGAACCAAATAAGCAGCTTCATAAGCATTCCCGCAACCCGGAATCAAAATGGAAATATTTTTATTGGACAGTTGATCAATATATGCTTTCAATGGTGGTGATACTTCTCCCAAATCCCAACCAGTAGATTCGGATTTATATCTTTGACTCCAATATTTTTCATCTAGAGATTCGATATTCATATTAATCGAGCTGGTGTTTTTTGTTAGAAGAAATGTTCTCCATTGTCCAAGCAATCTTTTTTTCGAATGGATGTTTCCTTTCTTGACAATCTGATTTTTCGCACAATGCGCAAGAAAAATCAAGGCAGCCATCTGAGTGAACAAACAATTCCACTGAATCACCGAAATGCTGTTTTACCAATCCTGATAAACGGTCAATCTCATCATGAGCCTGATGTACATTAAAATACCAGGGAACAGTAAGATGACAATCCAAATGAATCATTGCACCATATTTAATGATACGAAGGTTATGCAAATCAATCCAGTTTACATTTCTGTTTTCATTTAAAAAAATAACCATTTTATTCAACAATTCCATATCCGCTTCGTCCATGATTCCGGCGATTGAACTTCTGACAATTTTATATCCTGTGTAAAAAATTACCAAAGCAAAGATGATGGCAACTGCACTGTCAATCCATGAAATGCCTGTCACATAAAGCAAGACCAAACCAATGATAATTCCTATGGTAGTATACGTATCGGCAATTAAATGTTTACCACTTGCAACGAGCGCCAAAGAATTGTTTTTCTTTCCGGTTTTTACACAGACCATTCCTGCAAACAGATTAATGGTAGCAGTTATAGCCACCAGATAAATACCATAATCCAATTTCTCAATGGAATGAGGTTCATATAAATTCAAAACGGCTTCTCTGATTATAAAAATCCCTGCAATGCCAATTAATATACCTTCAATAGCCGCCGACAAAAATTCAACTTTACCATGACCATAAGGATGATCCTGATCTTTAGGTTTTCCTGATACATACAAACTATACAATCCAATAAAACCAGCCACCACATTTACAATACTCTCTAATGCATCAGTAAGTATGGCAACAGAATGTGTCAAATACCAGGCAAAAAGCTTTATAATAAACAAAGCGACCGAAATTACCGCAATATATTTTTGGATTTTAAAATTTTGAGTGGCTCTGTTCAAAATTATTTATTGAAATGTTGAAAAAGGTAGCAGAATAAACGTTTTTTTCTGATAATGATAAAGATACTTATAACTTTAAAAAAGCAGACTAATTTATTTGAATTACTCTTAAAATACTAAAATTACAAACCTTAATTTTGCGACAAATAAAAATGATATGGATTTCCAACTTTCAGAAGAACATTTGATGATTCAACAGGCAGCAAGAGACTTTGCACAAAACGAATGCCTTCCCGGTGTTATCGAAAGAGATGAACACCAAAAATTCCCTAAAGAACAAATTGAAAAATTAGCAGATTTAGGCTTCATGGGCATGATGGTAAAACCAGAATATGGCGGAAGTGGTATGGACACCATCAGTTATGTTTTGGCTATGGAAGAAATCAGCAAAGTAGATGCTTCGGTAAGTGTTTCTATGAGTGTGAATAATAGTCTGGTTTGTTACGGTCTTCAAGAATATGGTAATGAAGCACAAAAACAAAAATATTTGACACCTCTTGCTCAAGGAAAAAAAGATGGCGAGTTGTATATCGGTGCGTTTTTATTGAGTGAACCTGAAGCCGGAAGTGACGCCACTTCTCAAAGTACAACAGCCGAAGACAAGGGAGATTATTATTTGCTTAATGGAACCAAAAACTGGATTACCAATGGCAATAGTGCTTCGGTATATCTTGTTATTGCACAGACAGATCCTTCTAAAGGAAGTCGCGGTATCAATGCCTTTATAGTTGAGAAAAAATGGGATGGTGTAGTTGTAGGCGCCAAAGAAAATAAATTAGGCATCAGAGGAAGTGATACACATACGATTTTATTCAATGACGTAAAAGTACCAAAAGAAAATAGAATTGGTGAAGATGGATTCGGATTTAAATTTGCCATGAAAACTCTAGCCGGAGGAAGAATTGGAATTGCATCTCAGGCATTGGGAATTGCAAGTGGAGCATACGAATTGGCATTGGCTTACAGCAAACAACGTAAAGCATTCGGTACCGAAATCATGAATCACCAGATCATCCAATTCAAACTGGCTGATATGGCCACAAAAATTGAAGCCGCAAGATT
>CANHLV010000163.1 GCA_947461495.1 Chitinophagaceae bacterium | reverse complement strand
GTAAAAAAATCAAGTAATTCCAAAGACTGCTTTCTATTTATCGGCCAGATGAAATTCTTGCTATTTAGTTTTCCAATTGTTTTGATCTTTGATTTTACAATCTCATTTTCAATCTCAGACAAATCATTAGAAAACAACAAAGGAGATATAGGCTTAAGGTTCTTGGGTAATTTTTGTCGATTGTCTTCATCAAAATTCCATTTACCGAGCAGTGGTTTGTTGTCACCATCAACCAGCACCTTGTGTTTCTTTCTCATATGGCGATAGAAAGTCTCCATCAGATAAGTCTTTTTACCATCAAACAAATCTCCTAATTCATTTCTTGAACTGTAAAAATGTTCAGTGTCGTAAAACTGAAAAGAAATTTTTAATTTTTGAGTAAACGCCTTCAAGTGCTCATCAACTCTATATTCGTCAGGCAATAGGTATTCAAAATGCGTGAATTTGTATTTTTCTATCAATGCCATAACATTCTCATCAAACCGATGAAGATTGTTTTCATCATTCAAATGAATATAAATGACATCGTGATTTTGTTGTTGCAGTTCTTTTGCAAAATCTCGCATCGCAGCAAAAATTCCAATTACTTTTTGTATATGATGTGAAGCATAATCCGTTTCACTTTTGATTTCCATTAAAACATAAGTAACATTACTATCAACTGCTGCAAACCAGCTATGGTTGATATTCAGTTGATCTCCCAATATGAGTCTGAGTGTTTTATTTTTTATGGACATTTATCTTTTGTTTCTGCATTTATCACTGCAATATTTTACGTCGTTCCAGTTCTTCTCCCATTTTTTTCGCCAGGTGAATGGTCTGTTGCAGGCTAAGCAAATTTTAGAAGGAAGATTTTCTTTTTTGATATTTTTCATTTAATCTCGATTGAGGTTATATCTGGTTTAGCATAAGAAAGTTTGGCGATTTTTTCTGTAGTATGATAACTATCTAATCCTGAAATCGCGATTGTTTCAGCCATTTCAATATCAATAGCACCATCGGATAACAAACAAGATTCCGGAAGGATAACTTCAATTACTTTTCCAATCACCAAAATGGTTCCGTTGATTTTTAGTTCATGCTTTTCTATAAATTCCAAACCATATTTAATGTGGCTTTCTTTTACAAAAGGAGCTTTGAAATCTTTTATATATTCAGTCGTCAAACCTGTGGCATCAAATTCTGAAACATCTTTTGGATAACGTGCTGAGGTTTGATGCGCTTGTTTATAAATCGACTTGTTGATGTGATTGATGGTAAAACAATTTGTTGCTAGAATATTTTCAAATGTATGTCTGTCAACAGAGTCGGGTCTGTTTATAAAACCAACCAGTGCAGGATTTGAGCCCAAATGAATGACTGAACTGAAAATAGCTAGATTAGTATTGTTATCATTATCAATAGTGCCAATCAAAGAAGCACTTTTAAACCCGGAAAGAGAATTCATAAAAGCTGCTCTTTTTCGGGTTTCCATAGTTAGAATATTATCCTCGGAAAAATGGATTGTAGACATTGATTAGATTTAATTCAATGCTGATAACAATCATATGAGGATTTTGTTTTTATGAAATTTGTAATTATTAAACACATACACAGAACTTCTTACAAATCTTTTCTAAATTAAAATGATAAATGATGCCTGCTTCATATTATTGATGGCTACATTAAAAATCTATAAAATTTCAGTCAGCTGCACCAGCAATAAATCTGCGATAGAGCATCTGATTCAAATACGATTCATGATGTAGCGCTTGCCATTCTAAAAAATATCAATTTGCTCTGCAGGTGATCTATGCGGTCGAATTTCTCCTCTAGCAATATATTTTTTGTTTAATTTTTTTTACAAATAAATTAAACAAAAAAAACTGCAAAATTCTTACATAAACAATTTGCCTTCAGTTTTTTTTAGATACTTTTTTATTTATATACATTTTTAATTATTCTTTTTTTTTAGCTTTTTTTAAATATTTTTTAAACTTTATTGTAAATAAATTGTTAAATTCAAATTGGAGACCAGAAACCAATAAAAACGGGGAGAAACCGAAAATCCATAAGAGTAGGGCAAATTAAAAAAATCATCAAATGGAACATTTAAAAATCGCGAGCGATAACTACGTGGCATTCACGTTTTTTATCGGCACAATGGCCATGATGGCTGCATCAGTTTTCTTCTTTTTTGAATTAAGCAACACGCCACAAAAATGGAGAACATCTGTATTGGTATCAGGATTAATCACCTTCATCGCAGCAGTACATTACTACTACATGAGAGGTTACAATCTTGAAACAGGAGATTCTCCTACCTTTTTCAGATACGTTGATTGGATCCTTACTGTACCTCTAATGTGTGTGGAATTCTATTTGATCACCAAAAAAGCCGGTTCTAAAATCGGATTGCTTTGGAAATTGATTTTTGCCTCATTAGTAATGTTAGTTACAGGTTATTTTGGAGAAACCATTGATCGTAACAATAGCGTTCTATGGGGTGTTATTTCTGGAGCTGCGTATTTCTACATTGTTTATTTAGTATGGTTCGGAGAAGTTGCAAAATTATCTCAAAACGCTGGTGCACAAGTAGCAAAAGCTACTAAAATCTTAGGCTGGTTCGTTTTGGTTGGCTGGGCAATTTATCCATTAGGATACATTCTTGGAACTCCAGGAGGATTATTCGGTATGCAATTAGTTAGCGACCCTGCAGCTGCAACTCACGCTATGGATATCGTTTATAACATTGCAGATGCAATCAACAAAATTGGCTTTGGTTTAGTTATCTATTCTTTAAGCAGAAATGAAGATTAATTTATCACTTCATAAATAAAAAAAGGGTTCTTCTATAAACTGAAGAACCCTTTTTTTGTAACGTTTTAATTAAATAAATGTCAGTGCAAAACCATCATTCTAAAGTAGATTATCTGTTTGCAGGTGCCGGTGCTTCTGCAACACTTCTCCTTATGTGCATGGAAAAGCAGGGATTATTGAAAGATAAAAAGATATTGATTTTAGATCCGGATACCAAACACAACAATGATAAAACTTATTGTTTTTGGTCTGACCAAAATGAACAACTCGCCTTACAATGCCAGCATTTAATAAGCCATCAATGGGATGAAGTTTCTGTCAATCGAAACGAGCAAGAATCTTTACTCCCCAAAAAATATTTTCATATAGCCGGCATTGATGTTTACAAAGAATTAAGACGCATCATTGACCAGCATCAATTACAGCGAATACAAAGCTCCGTTATTGAATTAACGCCAATTGAAAAAGGGATTAAGGTTATTACAGATACAGGTATTTGGGAGTCTTCATTAGTTTTCGACAGTCGCCCACCAAAATATTTGCCGCTTAAAAATGATGACGCCCATTTACTTCAATCATTCATTGGTTATGTAATTACTACTGACAAACCGAATTCAAATGTAAATTGTGTGGACCTGATGGACTTCAATGTTGAACAATTAGGCGCTACTCAGTTTATGTATGTACTGCCATTAGGCGAAGGCAAAACACTTGTCGAATTAACACGTTTTGGATTGGAGCCGATCAGTCAAAAAGAAGCTAACCCAATCTTAGATTCATACATCAATCAACGATTTGGAAATTATCAAATACTACATACTGAAATAGGATGCATTCCGATGAGTACAGCAGCTATTGCTGTTGAAACTTTACCTGGCGTTATTCCCATCGGAGGAAGAGCAGGTGCTGTGAAACCCAGTACAGGATATGCTTTTAAAAATATGTTTCATCATGCTGAAAGATTAACCGACAGTTTGAAAAGAAATATCAAACCACCAGCAATTGATGAATCCTCACGTTTTAGATTTTATGACCGGCTCTTACTTTTGATACTTACTAGACAGCCTTCTCAAGGCAGACCAATATTTGAAGCCTTATTCAAAAAAAACGAAACAAAAAATGTGTTGCAATTTTTAGATGAAAAGACAACACTGATTCAAGACATTCGAATATTCATGTCATTACCCATAAAGCCTTTTTTAAGAGCAGTGGGTTGGGTAGCTTCGTCAAGATTTCAAAAATTAGTAAATCCATTTGTTTTATTACTGTTGTCATTTGTGTTGTTGTTAATTTATAAAACGACTCCACAAATATTTAATTGGATACAGATAACAATGTTCACCGTGGGATTATTACTGGTGGGCATTCCACATGGAGCAGTTGACCACTTACTAGAGACTGAAAATTTTAAAGGTCGCATCAAGCCCGGCTTTGTAATTAATTATCTCGGCTTGGCATTTCTCAATTTAATATTATGGGTATTCTTTCCCATTGGTGCCTTGTTGTTTTTTATTGGTTATTCTGCATGGCATTTTGGACAAACCGATCTAAGGGAATGGCAGCCCAAAAATATAAATGCTTTAAAGAATGCATCCTGGGGAATTTTAATTTTAAGTACTATTCTTTTGGGCCATGTTGTTGAAACCAATTCTATTTTGGAAAACTTGAATACCCTGAAAATTCCAATTGAAAACAACATCGGAAAAGAAATGAGTGTATTCCTTGTGCTCGTTGGTGTAGTTTGGGCAATCTTTGAAAAAAGATGGATGATGTTTATAAGTTCACTTATATTGCTAGTGAGTATTGAGTTACCTCTTATAACATCATTTGGTTTATACTTCATTGGTCAACACAGCATGAATGGCTGGTCTCATTTGAAACAAGGGATGAACACTAACAATACCGCTCTCTATTTGAAAGCATTACCATTTACAATAGGCGCACTTCTTTTATTTGTTGCTTTTATATTCTTACTGTCCAATAATTATCTTTCTGATTTAAACGAAAATATTATTACTATTTTTTTTGTGTTT
>CANHLV010000162.1 GCA_947461495.1 Chitinophagaceae bacterium | reverse complement strand
TTTTTCTTCTGTAATAATTTAATGGCTCAACAAACCTTTAAAGGAATTGTAAAATATAAAATGACAGTCATCGGGGCGGCAGACGGGAGAACAGACAGTATGAAAGTTGTTTTTGGAAATAATAAAATCAAAATTGTTTTTTATTTGCCTTCTTCAAATGAAAACAACAAGGTAATTACTAAATCTTATATTGATAACTTTTCAGACAATACAACCCTAGATATTGATGATGAGGCAAGAACTTACTCGATTTCTACTTTAAACAGAGATCAGCGCTATCGATTTATAAATACTAATAAATTTGAAGCCATTGATAATAATCTTTGCATTTGTTATAATGCTGATAAAGAAGATTTCGACAACAATAAGTATCAGAAAATAGAATGTTTGGCCAGTGTTGATTATTTATACAGAGGGATACTAAATTATTTTTTTTATGGTATACAGCCAATAGTAATTGATAATAGAATTGTATTTGATTTTACCACCACAGAAAAAGACGGTAAAAAATCAAAGATTTTCCTTTACGAACTAAAAGCTGTAGAAGATGTAGAAGCTGAATTTAATGTAAAGGGTTTTAATATTAAATAACAGCTTATACAAATTTTACAGATTGTTATTTTTGATACAAAAGGTTTATTTTTAAATAAAATTGTATGATAAGATTTTTTTCAACTTTATTAGTGATGGTTTTTTGTTTTTCTTGCCAATCTCAAAACAATGATGTTTCAAGTACGCCAAATGCCAATCTACAGGATTATAAGCTTTCTCCTGCTGCGTTTCAGAAAACAATAAATTCAAATAAAAATGCTGTTATAATAGATGTGAGAACATCCGAAGAATTTAGTTCCGGCGCTTTGGCAAATGCAATAAATGTTGATTTTAGGGATAAATATTTTGAAACAAGGGTGAAAGATATGGATGTTAATAAGGTTTATTTTGTGTATTGCTTGTCTGGTGGCAGAAGTGGAAATGCCGCAACATTTATGAGAAAAAATGGATTTAAAAATGTGTATGAAATGGCTGGAGGGATGCTCGCCTGGAATAAAGCAGGATTGCCTATTACTCAATCATCAAATGCTCCATTAAAAGATAAATTAAGTGCCGAAGATTATAAGGCTATGACCAATTCTGAAAAGATTGTTTTAATTGATTTTTATGCACCATGGTGTGGACCCTGTCGTCAAATGCTGCCATTGATTGAAGAGATTTCTAAAGAATATGAAGGGAAAGCCAAGATCATCAGAATCAATATTGATGAAAATAAAATGCTAACCAAACAGTTAGGAATAGACGAAATACCATTCTTCAAATTGTATAAGAATGGCGAGGAAAAAGGTAATTTTATTGGTCAGCTAGACAGACCTACATTTGAAAGGATTTTAGGTGCTAAATAATTCAACACTTTTAAAATATTATTTTTCATGGATCAGTTAAATCTAGGCATAGGAACAAGATTACAGCATACACAACATGGCCCCGGGGTTATTGTTGGCGTTCGTTATGCTACTTACATTATTTCATTTATCAATGTAGGCATCAAAGAAATTGAAAAAACAGATATTGGTTTGGATGAAATCATTCCTGAAAATGTGACTGTTGAATTGGAAACAGTTTCTGATGTAGAAAAGTCATTACTGAAAATTTTAAGAATGTGGTCTGATGTAAATGAAATTGTTCCATTAGGGGATAGATGGAAGGGAGGAACCATGATTTTACAACCCGCAGATAAAACACAAAAAGGTAAAGAAGTGCCCATTGATATTTTCTTTCATAAAATTGTCATGCTTCGCGACAGGCTTCGTGTGATGGAGCAACAAATAAATGCCCATAAATTATTATCTGATGAAGATAAAGTGAATCTACAGCAATACATAACTCGTATTTATGGAAGCTTAACTACTTTTAATGTTCTTTTCAAAAACAAAGAAAATTGGTTTGTAGGAGAGAAAGGCAGTGGTGATTAATCTTCTTTTAATTTAAAAGTCAATCTGGTATCATTAGCCAATTGAAACACAAGTTTATTGTCTCTGAAAAAATAATCAACCAAATGGTTGCTGATGAATTGATTGATTAAAGCAGCACTTTGAAGAGAATTATCAGATGTATTGGTTAATCTTCCAAAGAGAATTCTATTGCCTTTAACTTCGATTTTAGATGATAATGTATTGCTTCCGTCGAAACCAGTTATTTTATTTCTAATCAAATCTATTTTGAAATAGGGGGTGCCTTTTGTATAATTAATTGCAAATTGAGGTTCGTTGTCGATATAGTCTAAAACCCAGGTTTGATGTAGTCTTTCATCAAAAAGATAATGGCCGCAACCTTCATACGTCACACCATTATAATTCACTTTTGTAATCGATGTGTTAAGCTGCTTGTATTTTTTTACATCACATTTTTCTTTATAAATAGTCAGTTCAAGTTTGTTGCTATTTGATGAGGCAGTGTACACTTCTTTTAATTCATCATTATTGAATTTTGTATTCGGATTGAGTTTTATAATCAAGCTATTTTCATTTTCAAAATAACATTCATTGTCAAAATCCATTTTAATATTCCATTGTTGAGGTTGGTTACCTGATGCTATGAAATCAATTCCCCTTAATTGAGATTTTGTCAATATCGAATCGTTGAATGATATTTTACTTTTGGATGAAATCTTTTTTTTTCCTTGTAATCTGGTTTCACTGCACGATGAATTAAATATTATAATTGGTAGGCAAAATAAGTAAAAATATTTTCTCAATGTTTTTGTTTATTATTCTTGTTCAAATTACAATTATTTTGAAATTAATTTTCTGATAATTCTACACTTCAAAAGTTAATTATTTATGAAGTTAATTAAAGATATTAGTCAAATTGAAAAAGTAATAGATTAGGACGGCTAAAGATTAGGTATTAATTTAGCGACTCAAAATAAATATTATTTACCAATAAAAAATGAATTGTGTCAACATTAAGATTAGGTGATATTGCTCCTGATTTTACTGCAGTCACGACTGTCGGTAACATCAATTTTTACGATTGGCTTGGAGATTCTTGGGGAATTTTGTTTTCACATCCTGCCGATTTTACTCCCGTTTGTACGACAGAATTGGGTATGGCCTCAAAGATGAAAGATGAATTTAAAAAACGAAATGTAAAAATGCTGGCTGTTAGTGTGGATCCGATTGAACAACATTTCGAGTGGATTAAAGATATAAACGAGACACAACAGACTACATTAGATTTTCCCATCATCGCAGATTCTGAAAAGAAAGTCAGTGAGCTATACGACATGATTCATCCCAATGCAAGTATGACGCATACTGTGAGATCAGTATTCATTATAGGTTCAGATAAAAAAATAAAATTGATCATTGTTTATCCAGCTTCAACAGGAAGGAACTTCAACGAATTATTAAGGGTGATAGATAGCTTGCAATTAACCGCTCAATATAGTGTTGCAACACCAGCCAATTGGCAACATGGAGAAGATTGTATTATTGTTCCTGCTGTAAGTAATGAGGAAGCTGACAAAAAATTCCCAAAAGGTTATAAAGTAATCAAACCTTATTTAAGAGTTACACCGCAGCCGAATTTATAGGATTTTTCCCTTCGGGAAAAGTGGTTAGCCACGAATGCACGAAGAGTTTTTTGTTTGGTGTTTGGTGTTTGGCGTTGGCAGAATCGATATTCAATTTTCACATTGGTAACTGCCACTTCCTTATTACTTATTTTTACTTTCTTATTATTTATTTTATTTAACCACGAATGCACGAATTGTAATTCATGAGAAAATGAATGTTTTATATCCTAAATGCCACTTTTACATTTAATATTTTACATTCAATATTTTACATTTTTTCAGCCACGAATTCACGAATTATTTCTTTGCCACAAAGGCACAAAGTCACAAAGAAACACTAAGTCCTTTTTAATATTAGTAGATGATTTTATTTGCTCCCCTCTTCCTCCAGGAGAGGGGTTGGGGGTGAGGTTCTTTCATGAGAATATGATAGTTTCATTTCCCAAATGAAAACTTCCCCCTTGGGGGATTGAGGGGGCTTAAATACTTCTATTCAAATCAAAACCCTCCAATTCCTTGCTAACTGAATTCAAGAAAGTAGAACCCATGGCGCCATCGATGATTCTATGGTCGTAGCTTAAAGAAATGTACATCATGTGTCTGATACCAATTGTGTCGCCTTGAGGCGTTTCGATTACCATCGGTCTTTTCTTGATTGCGCCAACAGCCATAATAGCAACCTGAGGTTGGTTGATAATTGGCGTTCCCATGATGCTACCAAAAGTTCCCACATTGGTTAATGTGAAAGTTCCGCCCATGGTATCATCTGGTTTCAATTTTCCATTTCTTGCGGCGTTGGCTAATCCGTTGACTTGCTTTGTGATGCCAACAAGATTTAATTGATCTGCATTTTTTATTACAGGCACAATCAGATTACCAGTTGGTAATGCTGTAGCCATACCGATTCCTAAGTCTTTTTTAATAATAATTCTATCTCCGTCTACAGAGCTGCTGAGCATTGGATATTTTTTTCAGGCTCTTTACAATCGCTTCTATGAAAATAGGAGTGAAGGTAATTTTTTCACCTTCTCTCTTTTCAAATTCTTTTTTTACTTTCTCTCTCCATAGTACAAGGTTGGTAACATCGCATTCGCAGAAGCTAGTAACGTGCGGACTGGTATGTTTGCTGTCAACCATGTGCTTGGCAATCAGTTTGCGCATGCGGTCCATTTCAATGATTTCAATATTTCCGCCGCCGGTATAACTTACAACAGGCGTTTCTACTCTTGGAGCAGGAGTTGGTGCTACAACAATTGGTTGTGAAGCTGGTGCCGCAGC
>CANHLV010000161.1 GCA_947461495.1 Chitinophagaceae bacterium | reverse complement strand
TTCAGCTAACGCATCACGATTTGCATCATGAAGGATGAGTGTATACTGATGAAAGACATGAGTGTTATTAGACGCTCTGAATGGAATTTCAATTTTATTATTTCCGGCAAAAGCCTTGTCGTAATAATCAGCCGCTTTTGTTCTGGCTGCAATGTATTCATCTAAATATTCCAGTTTGATATCCAGAATTGCAGCCTGTATAGCATCCAATCTTGAATTGCAACCCACCACATCATGATAGTAACGCTTGCTTTGTCCATGAGAAGCAATCATTCTCAGTTGATTAGCCAATTCATCATTGTCAGTAAAAATGGCACCGCCATCCCCATAAGCACCCAAATTTTTAGAAGGGTAAAATGATGTACATCCAATATGTCCAATACTTCCGGTTTTTTTAACCGTACCATCTGAGAAAGTGTAATTATTGCCAATGCCCTGTGCATTGTCTTCAATAACAAACAAATTATATTTTTTAGCTAAAGCCATTATCGTTTCCATTTCAGCGGCATGGCCGTATAGATGAACCGGTACAATAGCTTTTGTTTTAGGAGTTATGGCTTTTTCAATGGCAATAGGATCAATGCAAAAAGTTTGTTTGTCAACTTCAACAAACACAGGCTTGATGCCTAATAAAGCAGCCACTTCCACAGTAGCGATATAGGTAAAAGAAGGTGTAATCACTTCATCACCGGCTTTTAACCCCAAAGCCATCATGGCAATTTGAAGGGCATCGGTACCATTGGCACAGGGAATAACATGTTTACTGCCATTATATTTCGCTAGGTTTATAGCAAAATTATTAACTACGTTGCCGCCAATGAACTGTGAACTTTCTAAAACTGCAATCACAGCAGCGTCCACCCTGTCTTTTATTTTCAGGTATTGCGACTTCGTATCCACCATTTGTAAAGGCCTCATAAATCAATAGTTTGAGCCGCGCAAAGATATGATTTTAAGCCCCAAATTCCATATATCCCGATATGAATTGATTTAAACAGCTTTTGGGTGTACTTTTGAAAATAACTTTTGCAATTTGAAGCCATTTTTATACGATTTTTTTATCCAATTGTACGGATTTTCAATACGTCTGGCTGCTGCATGGAATCCCAAAGCAAAAGCATGGATAGAAGGCAGAAAGCGTTTTCCTAAGTTTACACCTGAAAAGAAAAGAATTTGGTTTCATTGTGCTAGTTTGGGTGAATTTGAACAAGGCCGCCCATTGCTGGAACTGCTAAAAAACAAATTCCCTCACTATGAAATTGTGCTCAGCTTTTTTTCACCTAGTGGTTATGAAATCAGAAAAAATTATCCCCTTGCTGACCATGTGATTTATTTACCCTTAGATACACCAAAAAATGCCCAGAGGCTCATTGAGAACATAAATCCGGCTTTAGTTATTTGGGTGAAATATGAATATTGGTTTCATTATTTAACCAAACTCAAATCAAAAAATATCCCTGTAATTTTAGTTTCGGGAATATTCAGAAAATCACAACCATTTTTTAAACCCTACGGACGATTTTGGAAAAACATTTTGAAATGCTTCAAAATAATTTATGTGCAGGATGAGGCATCTATACAATTGTTGCAAGACATTGGCATGACAAACACGGCCATCAGCGGCGACACCAGATTCGACAGGGTTTGCGCCATTGCCACCGAAAATAAAGACTTACCTGAAATTGCCACATTTACCAAAAACAATTTCACCGTAGTAGCTGGCAGTACTTGGGAAGATGATGAAAACCTACTCGCGCCTTTTATTCAAAACAATAAATCTGTAAAATTCATTATTGCACCTCATGAGATCTCAACTTCAAATTTGAACCGTTTGAAAGTAAAATTTCAAAGCGCCATTTTTTATTCTGACTGGAAAAACGACCTGACATCAAGAAGTCATGTGTTGATCATTGACAATATCGGCATGTTATCTTCCTTGTACAAATATGCTTCCGTAGCTTATATCGGCGGGGGTTTCAATAAATCGGGAATACACAATACACTTGAGGCGGCGGTATATGGCAAGCCGTTATTTTTTGGACCTAATTACCAAAAATTTATGGAAGCTGTTTCACTGATTGATAAGGGAGGAGCTTTTTCAGTAACATCTTCAGCTGATTACAAAGAAAAATTAACGAAATTGATGCAAGATGAAAAAAAATTACAAAATGCAGGTTCTGTTTCGTTAGAGTTTGTGCAATCAAATCTCGGAGCCACTTCAATTATTGCAGATTATGTCACCGAAAATCGTCTTTTGACTAACTGATCAAACTGCTTTACACTCTCATGTTGATCATCCCAACCTAGTTTTGTTTTAAGCTCTCTTCTAATCCAATATTCAGCTTCAGGATAGATAGAAAAACCGTTGATCGTTTTGATGCTTCTTTCATACATCGCCTCATCTCCCTTGAACAAGTCGTTGATGAATAAAAATCTGTCATTGATACCAATAGCCTTCTTGATGTCTTTTATAGGCGTGTCTTTCAAAGCCTCACTTAATTCTTTTTTGGATTGTTTTAATTTTTCATTTAAAGAATCACTGATTGGAGTGATGGTTTCATTTAATTCTTTATTGGATTGTTGTTCGCTGTTTGTTTGGTGAATCAGCGTTGGTGTATCTTCCACGGGATCAAAACTGTAAGGCCTCTTATTTTTCAAGCTGATACTATTGATAGTTTCTGCTGTTTTTCTGATCTGCTCAAGCTCATCAGCAAGTGCTTCCTCATCGATTGTCAAATTGAGGACCACTTTCTCTTCGGTGAATGGAGTTGTTTCAATAATTGTTGTCGGAATATCGAAAGCGACTTTCCCCATTTCTGTATCCTCATTTTCAGATGATTTTAGATGCAATAGCTCAGATTGCAGCATATGAATAGTAAGCAATAACTCATCTATTGATGCTTTTGATACAATCTGATCATTGAGCCTTTGAGAGAGTGTTTCCACTCGTTCCATATCGGTTAATTTGGAGTTGAAGTAAATTGTTACAAATAAAATTTTGTTTTTGCCTGTTAAACTTAAACCTTAATCTTTGCAAAATCAAAAACTAAAGTTACAAACCAATTTTTAAAAAAAATTAATTAATGTTTATAGAACCGGATTTCAAAGGAGACAAAAGAGGTTGGATAGAAGTGATTTGCGGCAGTATGTTCAGCGGAAAAACCGAAGAATTAATCAGAAGATTGAAAAGAGTGAAGATTGCGAATCTGAAAGTAGAGATCTTCAAACCGAAAATCGATACACGTTATGATGAGACAAAGATTGTAAGCCATGACACCAACGCAATACAATCTACACCCGTAGAGAATTCTGCTGCAATATTGTTGCTGGCTAAAGATGTAGATGTCGTAGGCATTGACGAAGCTCAGTTTTTTGACGAAGGCATCAGAGAAGTATGCGAACAATTGGCATTAAGAGGCATTAGGGTTATAGTTGCGGGATTGGATATGGATTATAAGGGCCAGCCTTTCGGACAAATGCCCAATTTGCTGGCAGTGGCTGATTACATTACAAAATTGCATGCCATCTGTATGGAATGTGGCAACATCGCGCATGTGAGTTACAGAAAAACAGCTCAAAGCGGACAGGTGCTTTTGGGAGAAAAGGACATTTACGAACCAAGGTGTAGGATTTGTGCACAGAAATAGGTTTTTCACCGCGGAGATGCAGAGGTGTTAACAGGTTTAATGGTTTAAGTCGCTACGCTGGTTTAAAGGTGGGTGAAAATATTTCACCGCAGCGCCGCAGAGGCAATAAGATTTACACAGAGATTGGATTGGCTACCTTTTATTTTTATTTTAAAGAAATTTCACTCAGACCATCATTTTATTGTAGCCCACCGTTTTAACGGTGGGTAAAGAATATTTCACCGCAGTGAAACAGAGGCAATGAGATTTTCGCAGAGATTGGATTGGCTACCTTTTATTTTTATTTTAAAGAAATTTCACTCAGACCATCATTTTATTGTAGCCCACCGTTTTAACGGTGGGTAAAGAAAAATTATTATTTTAATTACCCATCTTTTTACATGGCCCACCGTTTTAACGGTGGGAGAAAAAATTATTAAAACAAATTAACCCACGGTCGAAACCGTGGGCTAAAATAAAAATCAACAATTTTAATTGAAATAAAATCTCTGCGCTAACTCTTCAAATTCCCATTCTCCGCGGTGAAAAATTAAATCTCCGCGCTAACTCTTCTTACTCTTTTTCTCAGCGGTAAAAAAAACATCACTCCTTAATAAATTTCTCATTTATTATTTTCTCCCCATTTACCAGTTTCAACAAATAAAACCCTCTAGAAAGCAATGATATATCAATATCCTGTTGATTTGTATTAATAATTTGTCGTTTCACCACAACACCATTTGCGTTATAAATAATCATGGTTGCATTTTTTAAAATGTCTTCGTTGATTTTAATATTTAGTTTATCCTGCGCTGGATTAGGCGTAATTGAAATAAACGGACTTGTACTATTTTTTGCAACTTTTCTGAACAAAGTTGATGCTGTATTTGCCAACAATGTATAACATTGAGAAGCATTATATCCATTCACACTTCCATTAATAATCAAGTCGTCTATTCTCCAGTTTGCCACATTCGAACTTGCCGTTCCGATTCCATTGTAACCGTAAATTCTCACTGTAACCGCAACGCCCACACTTGCATTCAACGACATGCTAACGGTGTTGTATAAACTCCACACACTTGTATTCAATAAACTACCTGTTGCCAGATTAGAAGCATACCCATCCAAACTGCTTCTTATCGCATAAGCCAAAGGCCCTGTACTGGTGCCTCGTGACGCAAAGCTGATTCCTGATAACGAAATGGCGTTACCTGAAGATGGCACCAATGTAAATTCAAAATAGGCACTGCCTGAAGCTGCTG
>CANHLV010000160.1 GCA_947461495.1 Chitinophagaceae bacterium | reverse complement strand
TAGAATGCTAGAATTCTAATTTGATGATTTGGTAATTGGTTAATTTGATAATTGGTGGTCAATTTGATAATTAGATAATTTGATGATTTGGTAATGATTAGCCAATTTGATTATCGGATGGTTAAATTTCCAAATTGACTCATTTTCAAATTATAAAATTGTCTTTTCGTTTGCCCAAACTTTCCTCCCCCAACCTGCAATTACATGCTTCTCACTATGATAAGAAGAGCGAACTAGTGGGCCACTTTCAACGTAATCTAAGCCAATCTGGTAGCCAATTTCACGGTATTCAGCAAACTCATCAGGGTGAACGAATCTTTCCACTGGAAGATGTTTTTTTGTGGGCTGAAGATATTGACCGATGGTAATCACGTCAACTCCACTGTTGTGTAAATCTTTAATGGTTTGAATGACTTCTTCTTTGGTTTCGCCAAGCCCTAACATGATACCGCTTTTTGTACGCATGCCACCATCTTTAAGGATTTTGAGTGTTTCCATGCTTTGCCAGTATTTGGCTTGCACTCTTACTTGGCGTGTAAGTCTTTCTGTGGTCTCTATATTGTGACTTACCACTTCAGGAGCAGCGTCGATGATGCGATGTATTTGTTCTTTATTGGATTTAAAATCAGGGATTAATGTTTCTAAAGTAGTTGTAGGATTTAATGCTTTTACTGCTTTTATCGTATTGTACCAAATGATGCTTCCCGCGTCTTTCAATTCGTCTCTGTCTACTGAAGTGATTACCGCATGTTTTACTTTCATCAAATGAATGGCTTCAGCAACTCGTTGAGGTTCGTCCCAATCTACCGCATCAGGTCTGCCAGTTGCTACAGCACAAAACCCACAACTCCTTGTACAAATATTTCCAAGTATCATGAATGTAGCCGTTCCTTCACCCCAGCATTCGCCCATATTCGGACAATTACCACTTTCGCAAATCGTATGTAGTTTATGAGTGTCTACCAGATTGCGAACATGTTTGTATTCTTCACCAATAGGCAATTTAACGCGAAGCCAGTTGGGCTTCTTTATTGAAGGGGCTTGTTCTTCAGTACCGGTACCACAAGACATTACGAAAGAAATTTAAATTAAAAATAGAAAGTCCAAAATTAGAAAAATAAGCGGAGATTTATCCCAAGATTGGATTTATTTCCTTCTTCCGAAAACCAGTGTAACATATGCGCCCAAAAAGTACTGGTATTGTTTCACAACAATCATTTGTGGAATCTTTTTAGAATAAAGTTCTGCTGTTGCTCCAATTTCCAAGCCATTGATCATTTCATTGTATTTACCATAATCAAAACGCAGGCCTGTTTTGGCATAAATACCCGGCGCTATTGTTAGTTTACCCCAACCTTCATTTAATGTTGGACCGCCGATAATAGGACCATTCAAAAAATAATTACTGTCAGGTGAATTATATCCCACAAATGTATAATTGCCATTTCCTTTGTCAACTTCCACTAGATAAGGCCTGAGCAATCCTAATGAAATTCCGCCACCATAATTAAATGATAAGCTGACGCCATTTTTATTTCCCTTATTGCCCAATAGCTTTTGAATCTGAACACCCATTTTAACTGGATAGAAATAATTTATTTTACCATAAATGACAGGTGCTGTAGGACTGTAGTCATTTTGCAATTTTTCTTCCTTAGTATGTTTTCTTTCGGTAATTTCTAATTGGAACAATAGCGCTTTTTCTACAGAACGCGCTCTGGCAATTTCTCCAAAAAGACCGGAACCGTCATTTGTCAATTTAATTCCACCTGCTATATGCTTTTTATGAACAATTACTCCTTCTTCTTCTTGTTTTGCAATGGCATTGATACGCTGTTTCTTTTCTTCTTTTTTCTGCTTTCTTACACTGATACTATCTTGCGACATGGCAAAATAGCTGCTGATTGTCATAAGTATAAACACAAACAATTTCTTCATGTATATGATTTTCTAAAGTAAATTTATGTAAAATTATAACCTTGATGGTCAAAAACATTTTGAGTTATATCATAATCAACAAATTTCTTCTCATTCTTAATAAAAATATTTACCATGACAGCTTCAATTATTTATAAAGGCGACCTCAGGTGCGAATGTACTCATCTTCAAAGCGGTACCGTTATAGAAACAGATGCACCAACAGACAACAGAGGCAAAGGCGAAAGGTTCAGTCCAACGGACACCGTGTGCGTCGCTCTCGCTACATGCATTATTACTACTATGGGTATCAGAGCCGCAGACATGAATATCGACTTAAGTCAAACTCGCCTTGAAGTAACCAAACACATGCTCAGCGAGCCTCGCAGAATTGGGAAAATTGAAGTCGTACTCAATATTCCAAATATTGGATTGGATGATAATACCAAAATGATCATGCAGAAAATTGGAGATAACTGTCCGGTAATGAAAAGTCTTCATCCTGATTTACAGGTACAGACAACATACAACTGGATGTAGAATCTATACTGTTTTCTTTTCTGAAAATCTCATTGCCGATACCACATTCCAGGCATCTTTTTTTCAAACAGAATTTATTTCTCAAATGAAATAAGGCCTGAGAGTCTGCGGCATTTTGATTTGGGATACCCAATATTTCGAACCCATTGATCATACTATTGTCTTCAGGGGGAAGTTCTTGAAGCCAACGTATAGCCTTAGTTTTGAGTTTTTCGATACTATGATAATAACCATAAGCATAGCAAACCACCGCTGCCGTATTGATTAAGATGTTATTAATGGTTTGATTGCCTAGCTTTTTAGATTTGTATAAACTTGCCGTATCAAATCGGTAATGTGTTTTCCAGTATTCACTGATGTCATAATCAAAAATCATTTTCAATGTATTGAGATTTTCTTCTTCAATTACTTTGGTAACCCATTTCCTTTCAATAAATATACATGATGCCAATTGAGCCAGTCTGATTGTAGGAAAATTGGCGGGCCTCATTCTGAGAAAATGTAGTTGAATGAGCGGTTGTTTCAAAGCGTATTTTCTTTTTAAGTGGAGGTATTCTTTAAATAAATCAATCGGATGTTCATCACCAAATTTTCTATTCAGTAAGCCGCTTTGTCCAAATAATAGTGCTTCAATGGTAAACAATGAATCTGCATTTTTGTGAATGATACTAAGTGGAATACTCGAAGCAATAGATTCAAATGATGCAGCATTCACGTTGCCTCCAAAATTCCTAGCCAGCATCCACCAACACAATTCATCCCAATTGCCTTTGGCTTTGTCTAATAGCGATATAGTATTTTGTGCTTTTTCCTGAAGCCTTTCAATCAACATTCTTTCTTTCCATTTGCTGATTGTAATGGGCTTTACCATGTTGATGATTTCTTCACAAGGAATGAAAGTTTGTTGATTCATAATCGCCTGGTATTTTTTCATTAGCAAACCAGGCACTCTAGATTTCAATTCTAAGGTAGGAAATTCAAGATGTAGTTCTTTGTCATGCTCCCAAACCACATGTAGAATCACATTGTTGTAATTTACATCTTCGCTGTGTTTGTGCAATTCCCAATCAGATGAAACCACATGCAATTCAATATTGCCAAACCAAATCGTGTCGCCCATATCAATTTTGCCATTTAAAAAATCAGGGCCTTGATTCGAATTTAAAGTTCCAGGAGAGGATATTTTAATCAAAGTATGATCTGTAGTGAATAATTCATCTTTGTTGAACAATTGATATTGCCAAATGTAGTGTAGAAGTTTTTCATTCATGATACGATTGTTTTAAATTGTTTTCAATCACAAAATAAAATCATCATGAAAAAGAAACCATGTGAAAAACACAGCTAATTGGAAGCATTATTAGCCAAAAAAAATGTTGAAAAAACGGCTAACTAAAATGAAGTTGTAAAGCCTGTACTACTCTACTTACAGGTAATCCCATCACATTGTAAAAATCTCCTTTGATAGATTTGATGCCTGTAACCCCAATCCACTCTTGAATGGCATAGGCGCCGGCTTTGTCATAAGGTTTGTATTTGTCGATGTAGAATTCGATTTGAGCATCAGTTAATTCATAAAAACTAACTTCCGTAATATCTGCGAATGCGATTTCTTTTTCATTACTAATCATAAAAACACCGGTAATCACTTCATGTGTTTTGCCTGATAATTTCCTGATGATGCTCATGGCATCTGCTTTGTCTTTGGGTTTGCCGATGATTTCATTTTCACAAACTACAATCGTATCTGCAGCAAGTATGGGAAGTGTTGGTTTGAATTGATCCTTTACTTTTAGGGCTTTGTTTTTTGCAATATGAATCGCAACTTCAGAGAAATTCAAATGGTTAGGATAAGTTTCTGCTGCATCACTGACTAAAATTTCAAAGTCAACTTCAGCCCATTCGAGCAATTGTTTTCTTCTTGGAGATTGTGAGGCTAAAATTATTTTTTGCATGATGGGTTTAATTATAAAAATAACATGGAAAGAATTCCTGCCAGCATGATGAGTTTGAGCTGATTGCTGATTTTGTGATAATCGGCTGCAGTTTCAGAACGATATAGATTCTTAATCATGATTAATAATGGTGCAATAATAAAAAGCACTACATAAGCCACACTAAAACGAAACCCATTTTGCCAGGCATACAATTGAATAACGGCAAGTGTTCCAGCACAAACTATTATCCATACAGCAGCAAAAACTTTTGAAGCAGGAATACCCCAAACTATCGGCATGGTTTTGCATCCGAATTGTACATCTCCATGCATGTCTTCAATATCTTTTACGACTTCTCTGATTAATGTAATAATGAATGCAAATCCAGCAAAGAGCATGGTGAATTTATAAAGTCGATTTACATCAAAAGGTAATTGTCCATGTTGCCAGCCATGTAAATTAAATAAACTGGCTCCTGAAAAAAGATAAACAACGATAATCGTCCAGGCTGTTAATAATGAAATTAAAATATTACCAATT
>CANHLV010000159.1 GCA_947461495.1 Chitinophagaceae bacterium | reverse complement strand
CTAGTCATAATTTATCACAACCTTATTGGTTAAGTTATGGTAAATCAGAGGGGAGTTTCAATGTGCCTGATTCATTGTTTACAGGCGCTCCACAAAATCTACCTATTGTTGTTGAATTTTCTTGCAAAATTGATGGACAGTTCATTCGTTTCATAAAGCCGTTACAATTTAAATATACCGATCCGGTTAAAGGCGAGTTTTATCAGCCCGTGGTGATTGTACCAAAATTTTCAATCAGTCCGGAATCAGCTGTTATGTTGACTGCTAACGAGAATCATATTCCTATGAATGTTGAGTTGATGGCTTTTGCAAAAACAGGAGAAAAGGAAACAAAGCTGGTTGGAAAATCAACATCCTCGACACAAACAATTCAAAATGATTTATCTAAAAATCTAGTATTTAAAAAGAATGAAAAGAAGAATCTAACTATAAATATGTTGAGTGGTGTGAATTTATTGGAAGTTGTTGAGGGTGATAAAATTTATAATGAACAATTGCACACGATTCAATATGACCATATCCCGCATATCAATTATTACTCATTGGCTAAGGTTAAAATAATTAGCGAAAAAATAAAAATTGCAGGGAAGAAAATCGGTTATATTGAAGGGGCAGGAGATAAGGTCTCAGAATCTTTATCTCAAATGGGATATGCAGTTTCTAGCATTAAGAGAGAAGAAATAAATGCAGCTTATCTAAAACAATTTGATGCGATTGTTACAGGTGTAAGGGCATACAATATAAATGAATGGTTGAATGATGTTTACGATGTGTTGATGGAATATGTGCAACAAGGCGGTGTGCTTTTGGTGCAATACAATACCAGCAATCAATTGGGTCCGGTGAAAGCAAAAATTTCTCCATATCCATTCAACATTACTCGTAACAGGGTTACAGATGAAAATGCGACTATGAATATTTTGTTACCTAATCATCGTGCATTCAATTATCCCAACAAAATAACTGATAAAGATTTTGATGGATGGATTCAAGAAAGAAGCATTTACCATGCAGGTGATATCGATTCCAATTATCAAAAATTGCTGAGCATTAAAGATCTCGGAGAAAATGAAAATGATGGCAGTTTGATTATAGCCAATTATGGGAAAGGGAAATTTGTATATACTGGGATATCATTTTTCAGACAATTACCTGCGGGTGTAACGGGAGCGTATAGACTATTTGCGAACTTGCTGGCGAAATAAAAGGGGAGTTTTTTTACCGCGGAGAAATGAGGGGATTGAGTTTTCGCTGAGATTTTTATTTGGGTTATTTTTTTTTAGCCCACCGTTTCATCGGTGGGAGGAGAAAATTTGCAACGTTTGAAATGAAAATGCTATTCAGAAGACTCAACCATATAAGTCATAACATCCTTCCCATCCACAATTATTCTCACAGGATAAGTGTCTTCTTTTTTGAACATGTAACTGAAAAATATTTCATTACCTCTTGTGGTAAAATTGACCCTTTCAGGTTTTTGTTGTTTCGCTCCTTCGCCAATAACAATAGAAATGTTGTTGATGCTTTGAACATCATAAGCTTTAAAGCTAAATAAATTGGATACAGTTGTTTTTGTTTTAATGAAACCATTAGCAGGGTTGGGTTTTGTTACTCCAAGATGATAAGCTCCTTCGTGTATTAATGGCAGCGAAAAAAAATCTTTGTTGTTTTTTGAACCTTCTCCTAATAGCCATGCTTGATTATCAGGAAAATGATCAATATTGAAAACAGTTTTATTGGGAAAGAAATACTCGCCTGAGAATTTACGTGTAAAACGTGTTTGCTTGGCATCAAGATAGCCACTTGCTTTTGCAGCATCAACATAATACCAGGCATTTGGACTTGTGCCCAATTGTATTACATTCCATGAATAGTTTAAAACGTCGGGTATTTCATTGATTTGTTCAGCATTGTATTTTGTATAACCATCAACTACCAAACAGCGGATATCTTCCAAACTGCACATTTCCTGAAAAAGCATGGCAAATCCAAGGGGTGTAGATTTTCTGAGTTTGATAACCGTTTCCGGTTCTGTACTTTTATTATCACCTGATCTTATCGCTTTCGCATCAAGTTCTATGTTATTGGCAATCCAGCTGTAAATGGCTCTGGCCTTATTTTCTTTGTCAGTAAATGGAGTTGTAATAGTGTCGGCTATTGTTGCGACATTGAATTTTTCAAGCGGTCCAATTTCAATTGCAAAATTGTCTGCTTTTTGATATTTGGAATCAGAAACTTGAGATATTCCTTTATTAACCAAAAGAATGCTGATTGATAAAATAAAGAAATACCTCATGTTTCAAAAATTAGTTGATAAATTATTCGCTGTCTTTAGACTTATTTCTTGATGCTTTATAAGTTTCAAGCTGCTGTGGCGTTAATATTGCTTTGAATGATTTTGATTGCTCTTTTTTCAGGTCTTTTAATTTAGCGGCTTTTTGATCTGCAGTTAGCGTTGCGTCTGCTTCTAGTTTAGCTTTATCTGCTTTGTTTTTTTTATTTAATTCTTTGAGTTTGCTTTTTTGATCTTCTGTTAGGTTAAGATCTTTGTATTTGTCTTTGTGATCTTCCGATTTTGTCGCTGGAGCTGCTGCGGTTACAGGGGCTTCATTTAATTCTTTTTTAGCTTGAGAGAAGCCATTTGCTCCAATTAAAACTAGGGTAGCGATTGCGATGATTTTTTTCATTTTTGATTTTGATTTTAAAACGGTAAATAATAATTTTTTAATAGCGAGTACACAGACTAACTATTTTTCACAAAGATTAAATATAGAAAAAAAATCCTCCTTTAATGGAGGATTTTTTTTCTATATGTGAAAATTATCTTAAAAACAATAACTCACGGTATTTTGGTAAAGGCCATAAGGTGTCATCAATCATCAATTCCAGCTTGTCGGCATGGTATCTGATAACGTCAAAGTAATTGCCTTTTACATCGTCGCAATAAGCAATTGCTTTGCTTCTTGAGTCTTTTAAATCGTTAGCTTTTTTTCTTGCTTCAACCATTGCATCCACATTTTTGCTGATAGCATTAACATGTTCACTTATTTTTTCTAATGTATCTTTTTGGCTTTCATAAGCTGATGCATTTAATCCTGCTTCTTTCAATCCTCTGATGTTTTCAATCAAACTATTCTGATATTTAAGCGCAGCAGGGATGATAGAAGTACTGGCCAAATCACCCATCACTCTAGCTTCAATTTGTACCTTTTTGATATACTCTTCCAGCATGATTTCATGTCTGGCTTCCAACTCAAGATGGTTGTAGATGTGATTGTCTTCGAATAATTTCTTAGCCTTGTCAGCAGCATAAGCATCCAATGAAACCGGTGTTGTTTTGATGTTTGGCAAACCTCTTTTAGCAGCCTCTTTTTCCCATTCATCGCTATAACCATCGCCTTCAAACAATACTTTTTTGCTTTCTACAATATATTTCTGAATCACTTGCATGATCGCCACTTCTTTCTTTTCACCTTTTTCAATTAAAGAATCAACTTCAGTTTTAAAGTTTTTTAATGTTTCAGCCATCACTGTATTTAAAACAGTCATTGGTCCGGCACAATTAGCAGAAGAGCCCACTGCACGGAATTCGAACTTGTTTCCGGTGAAAGCAAATGGAGAAGTACGGTTACGATCTGTATTATCCAGCATCAATTCAGGAATGCTCTTATGAATATCCAATTTCAACATCGCTTCGTCTGTTTCATCGAAATTCCCACCAACTCTAGATTCTATTTGATTCAAAACATCTGTAAGATATTTACCAATGAAAATTGAAATAATAGCAGGAGGGGCTTCGTTTGCGCCTAATCTGTGGTCGTTGCTTGCACTAGCGATAGAAGCTCTGATTAACTCAGCATAATCATGAACCGCTTTAATGGTATTAACGAAGAAAGTCAAGAACATTAAATTAGTCTTTGGAGTCTTACCTGGAGCTAATAAATTAACTCCGGTATCTGTAGCCATACTCCAGTTGTTGTGCTTTCCACTTCCGTTGATACCGGCAAATGGTTTTTCATGCAACAACACAATTAAATTATGACGCTTTGCTACTCTGGTCATCACATCCATCAACAATGTATTGTGATCAACGGCCAAGTTAAGTTCTTCAAAAATAGGCGCACACTCAAACTGAGCAGGTGCTACTTCATTATGTCTTGTTCTAAGTGGAATACCTAATTTATAAGATTCTTTTTCGAAGTCTTTCATGAACGCATAAACACGCTCAGGAATAGCACCGAAATAATGATCTTCCAATTGCTGCCCTTTTGCAGGTGCATGACCGAATACAGTTCTTCCAGTTAAAACCAAGTCGGGTCTTGCTGTAGCCAATCCTGCATCGATTACGAAATATTCTTGCTCCCATCCTAAAGTCGCATTTACTTTAGAAACGTTTTTATCGAAAAACTGACATACATCTACAGCCGCTTTATCTAAAGCAACTATCGCTTTTAATAAAGGTGTTTTAGTATCTAAAGATTCTCCTGTGTAAGAAACGAAAATGGTAGGAATGCAAAGTGTTTTACCCTGACCTGTTTCCATGATAAATGCAGGAGAAGATGGGTCCCATGCAGTATAACCTCTAGCTTCGAAAGTTGCTCTTAATCCTCCACTTGGAAATGAAGAAGCATCTGGTTCTTGTTGAATCAATGCTGCACCATCAAATTCTTGGATAGGAGTGCCATCGCCCTTTAAGGTAAAAAATGAATCATGCTTTTCAGCAGATAAACCCGTTAATGGCTGAAACCAGTGTGTAAAGTGAGTTACACCTTTTTCTTCAGCCCATGCTTTTAATCCATTGGCAATATTGCTACCCATGGTGCGGTCAATTTTTTTACCTCCGCGTGTAGAAGCAATAAGACTTTTATAAGCATCATCACTTAAATAATGACGTGCAACTTTTAAAGTAAATACATTTTCATTGAAAATTGAAGTTACTTTCTCGTTGGATTTT
>CANHLV010000158.1 GCA_947461495.1 Chitinophagaceae bacterium | reverse complement strand
ATGGGATTGGAAGGCATGATTGAAGATGTGATTCTCCAATGCGATTTCAATTTGAATGGCGATGGTAATTACCAAACACCAATGACTTTAGGTGAAGTGATTGATGTTAGAAAAATTGCTAGAAAAATTACCAATGCCGAAAATGGTGTGCTCGGTGACTGGCGACAGTCTCTGACTGTTGCCGAAAAAATGGCATTAGAAAATAGCAAATCGCCAGTATTAGGTATTACCGGAACAGGTGGTGCTGGGAAATCCTCCGTTACCGATGAAATCGTAAGAAGGTTTTTACACACTTATACCGACAAAACAATAGCTGTTATTTCTGTAGATCCTTCCAAGAAAAAAACTGGTGGAGCATTATTGGGAGATCGAATCAGAATGAATTCTATTTCTTCCCCAAGAGCATACATGCGCAGTTTGGCTACTCGAGAAAGTGATAAGGCATTGAGCAAATATGTGCAGGATGCAATAGACATTTGCAAAGAAGCGGGTTATGATTTTGTGATTTTGGAAAGCGCGGGTGTTGGACAAAGTGATGCTTCCATTTTAGATTATTGCAACATCAGTATGTATGTGATGACGCCCGAATATGGAGCTCCTTCACAACTGGAAAAAATAAACATGCTTGATTATGCAGATGTGGTTTGTGTAAATAAATTTGATAAAGCAGGAGCTTTGGATGCCTTGCATGATGTACGCAAACAATACAAACGCAATCATGGATTATGGGATGCCAAAGATCATGAACTTCCTATTGTAGGAACTATAGCCGCTCAATTTAATGATGCCGGTGTAAATGAATTATTTGAAAGACTGATGGTAAAAGTTGCTGCCAAAACAGGCGTCTCATTCAGCGAAACAAACAATCATCATTCACACAAGAAAGAAACTTCTAGCCAATCTACCATAATACCTCCTTCAAGAGTAAGATATCTTTCTGAAATTGCTGAAACCATAGAGTCTTATGACACTTGGGTGAATGAGCAAAGTGATTTGGCTAGCAAATGGTATCAGTTGAATGGCGTATTAAATACATTAGAAAACGCATCTTCAGTAACAAAATCTGCTATCGAGGAAGCGTTGAAAAACACAGAAGCGAAATTAGACGAGGTGAGCAGGAAGCTGGTTACCAATTGGTCGTCTATACAAGACCGCTACAGCAAAGAATTTTATGAATTTCAGGTCAGGGATAAAATAATTAAACAGCCGCTTACTTATAAAAGTTTATCAGGAACCAACTTGGCTAAAGTGTATCTGCCTCGTTATAAAGATTGGGGTGATATTTTAAAATGGCAGTTGCAGGAAAATGTTCCCGGTGAATTTCCATATACAGCAGGTGTGTTTCCATTGAAGAGAGAAGGAGAAGATCCTACAAGAATGTTTGCCGGAGAAGGTGGTCCAGAAAGAACAAATCGTCGTTTCCATTATGTGAGTGTGGGTCAACCTGCAAAGCGCTTGAGTACTGCATTTGACAGTGTCACTTTATACGGAGAAGATCCTGCCATCAGACCGGATATTTATGGCAAAATTGGAAATAGTGGTGTGAGCATCGCTACTGTTGATGATGCCAAAAAATTATACAGTGGTTTTGATTTGTGTGATCCGAAGACTTCGGTGAGTATGACGATCAATGGTCCGGCTCCGATTATTCTGGCCTTCTTTATGAACGCAGCGATTGATCAACAATGCGAAAAATACATTCTTGAAAATAATCTTAAAGAGGAAGTCAATAAAATTATAGAAAGCAAGTTTGATATCAGTCAGCTTCCTCAATATATAGGCACTGATGGCATTTCAGTACACCCTGTAAATGGGAAGCTTGAAGGTGCATTGCCTCAGGGAAATGATGGTTTGGGTTTACGATTGCTGGGCTTGAGTGGAAAAGATGTTTTACCTGAAGATGTGTATGAAAAAATTAAAGCCATTGCTTTATCAACAGTGAGAGGAACGGTACAAGCAGATATTTTAAAAGAAGACCAGGCGCAAAACACTTGTATTTTCTCCACTGAGTTTGCATTGAAGCTGATGGGTGATGTGCAGCAATACTTCATCAAACAGAATGTACAGAACTTTTATAGTGTCAGCATCAGTGGTTATCACATTGCGGAAGCTGGCGCCAATCCTATAACACAGCTGGCATTTACTTTGGCGAATGGTTTTACTTACGTTGAATACTATTTGAGTCGTGGTATGCATATTGATGATTTCGCACCCAATTTATCTTTCTTCTTTAGTAATGGTATGGATCCGGAATATAGTGTGATTGGCCGCGTAGCCAGAAGAATCTGGGCGAAATCCATGAAGCATAAATACAAAGCCAATAGTAGAAGTCAAAAGTTGAAATACCATATTCAAACCAGTGGCAGAAGTTTGCATGCACAGGAAATCGATTTCAATGACATCAGAACAACGTTACAGGCATTGTATGCAATCTACGACAACTGCAATTCTTTACATACTAACGCTTACGATGAAGCGATAACTACACCAACGGAAGAAAGTGTAAGAAGAGCCATGGCGATTCAGTTGATCATCAACAGAGAATTGGGCACGGCCAAAAATGAAAATCCAAATCAAGGTTCATTTTTAATTGAAGAATTGACTGACTTGGTGGAAGAAGCCGTGATGACCGAATTCAATCGCATTACCGAAAGGGGAGGTGTATTAGGTGCTATGGAAAGAATGTACCAACGTAATAAAATTCAGGAGGAAAGTTTGTATTACGAAACATTAAAACATACCGGAGAATATCCGATTGTGGGTGTGAATACTTTCCTCAGCAAAAAAGGATCGCCAACTATTTTGCCAACTGAAGTGATTCGCTCAACCACTGAAGAAAAAGAAGCACAGATTAATGCTTTAGCTGCTTTTCAAAATCGAAATAACAATAAATCTGTTGAGATGCTTGAAAGACTAAAACAAGTTGCTATCAAAAACAGCAATCTTTTTGAAGAACTAATGGAAACAGTGAAATACTGCAGTTTGGGTCAAATTACAAATGCTTTGTATAGTGTAGGCGGACAATACAGAAGGAATATGTAAGCTCAGTCGTTATTTAATTTCATTAACGCTCATATTAATCACACATATGCCGATTACATGCACATTTATTAATTGCCCCAATATTTTATAGTAAATGAAACGGTAAGCATTTACTTTTACATCGGTTTTTCATAGGATATTGGATTTTAAAGCGGGGCTAGATTTTTATCTTGGCCCTTTTTTTATGCTTCTAACCGCTGAGCAATAAAGTGGCATGAGTTTTCGCAAAGGAATTAGAAAGCAATGTTAGTCGTTTGTAGTTTATTGTTTGTTCAGGATTATCCAGGATATCTAGTATCCATCTTATCCAGCCTATCCATCTTATCCAGCATCCAGCATCTAGCATCCATTTTATCTAGCTTATCCAGCTTATCTAGCTTATCCAGCTTATCTAGCCTATCTAGCTTATCCAGCCTATCCAGCTCTATCCCCCTTATAAAATCTCCCCACAATCGGCATCTTCGACAATTCCTTCGCCTCAATTTTACCTACAAATCTTGTAAAGAAATACATAAACATAATTGCTGCTCCAATGGAAAACCATAATCTGTCTTTAATCAAAGTTGTCAAACCTAGATGTGTTAAATAAATCAGTACTACTAAAACGATATAAGCTGTCAGTTTTTTTACAGCATAGGGAACCGGATAATGTTTTTGTCCCAGTTTATAACTTGCTATCATCATAAAGAAGTAACAAAAGAAAGTAGCTAGTGCGGCTCCGGTATAATGAAGTTTTGGTATGAGCAACATGTTCAATACTATCGTAATAATGGCTCCTACAATTGTAATGATAGCGCCGTATTTGTTTTTGTCGGTAAGTTTATACCAGACACTGAGATTGTAATAAATGCCTAGGAAAATATTTCCTAAGGCAAGCAATGGAACTACTTGCAAGCCTTCAGTCCAACGGGGATTTGCCAATGTTAAGAATATCCATTTGAAAACATCTAGAAACAATCCAATAAACAAAAACATGAAACAGCACGCGATAACAAAAAACTTCATTACTCTCGCATAAGTTTTTTGTGCGTTTTCGGATTTGCTTTGATTGAAGAAAAAAGGTTCCGCCGCCATTCTGAATGCCTGAATCATGATGGTAATTAACAATGCCAGTCTAAAAATATTCGCAAAAATTCCCAGCTCGTGATCGGCTTGCTGTTGTGGAAGATCTACAACATGTCGATAAATCAATCTGCTCAATACATCATTAATCATTCCTCCCAAGCCAACAATAATCAATGGAGCGCTGTATCGCATGACTTCCTTCCAAAGTTTGATGCTGAATTTTAATTTAATTTGTCTGATTTCTTTTGAAAGTATCAATAATGTAAACAAGCTTCCAAGTAAATTTCCAACGAGGTAATAACCTATGCCTAAGTCGGGATAGTAAATTGATTTGATGAAACTGTCAGGATTTTTTTGAATCATTCCAGTTGCAAAACCTAAGAAGAAAATGACTACCGACAGATTGATAATGATGCCGGAAATTCTAGCAAATGCATACATTTTCGGCCTATTCTCTTGTCGAAGTTTGGCGAAGGGCAAGGTATTGAGATTGTCTACAGCAATTATACAAATCATCCAGAATAGATAATTAGGATGCCCATTTAAATCTGCAACATTTACAAGAGAGCCTTGAAATAACCATAAAATCAAACTGAATAAAATCGTGCTGACAATTAAAGAAATTGAAAGGGTACTGTAAAGTTTTGACTTATCATGTGTTTGTGAAAATCTAAAATAAGCAGTTTCCATTCCATATGCATACAATACATTTAAAAATGGAATCATTGTATATACCTGAACAAGATCAGCTGTTTTCTCCGGAAGGGCTATGAAAAAAGGCAAGGCCATATTCATCAGATATCCCAAAAAACGACTTGCAATTGTTGGTAATCCGTACCATAAGGTTTGTCCGGCTAATTTTTTTATTCCGCTCAATGTGTAGGGTTTGGCTGTAATTTAGTTTTATTTTTTTATTCGATTGTTCTCTTCTTTTGTTCT
>CANHLV010000157.1 GCA_947461495.1 Chitinophagaceae bacterium | reverse complement strand
TGAATGCCTATAAAGCTAGAGATTTAAAATTTGCAGTTTACAATAGATTTGGTCAGCGTATTTTTTATACTGAAGACTGGACTAAAAAATGGAATGGCTCTGTAAGGGGCATGCCTGCTGACATGGGTACCTATGTATGGACACTCTCCTATTTTGATACCGAATTGAATAAGATGATTTTTAAAAGAGGAACAACGGTCTTGATTAGATAATGGCCCCCTCAATCCCCCAAAGGGGGAAATGAAACTTTTACATTTAATATTTTACATTCATTATTTTACATTTCTACACCTATTTCTCCGAATTGTTTATGTTTGCAAAAATTCTTTTATGGAACATAAGCCTGTTTATTACGGAGAATATCTTGAGTTGGATAAAATCCTCAACGCACAACATCCTGTTAGTTTTGAAAAAGGTAATGAACCCGCTCATGATGAGATGCTTTTTATCATTATTCACCAAGCTTATGAATTGTGGTTCAAACAAATTCTATTTGAAGTCAATACCGTAATAGACACCATGAACAAACCTTCATTGAATGACAATTCCAATGATTTACAATCTGTTGTTCATCGTTTACAAAGAGTGGTTACTATTTTAAAGGTTTTGGTTAAACAAGTTGATATTCTTGAAACCATGACACCGATGGATTTTTTGGATTTTAGAGATATGTTACGCCCAGCTTCAGGTTTTCAAAGTTGGCAATTCAAAATCATTGAAGCCAAACTTGGATTAAAATTCGAACATAGACATGGCTTGGATTATTACCTCAGCCAGTTAAAAGAAAAAGACATTGAATTCATTAAAAATGCTGAAAGTGGCCCTTCTCTTCTAATGTTAATCAATACATGGCTTGAGCGTATGCCCTTCCTCAAAACTACGTCAGACTGGGGCAATGAAGATTTTTCACAACATCCTTTCTGGGCTGATTATGAAAAAACCTATACTGAAAGTCTTTCTGTTGCTGAACAAAATAACACCAATTATTTCAAACAAATTTTTTACGGCATAACAAATGAAACTGAAAGATCATTAAGCCCTAGAGCTTGTCAGTCTGCATTATTCATTATGCTTTACAGAGGTTATCCATTGCTGGAATTACCTTATCAATTGTTAGAGATTTTAATTGAAATAGACAATCAAATGGGTAGCTGGAGATATCGTCATATCAACATGGTTAAAAGAATGATCGGTACGAGAGTAGGAACTGGAGGTAGTACAGGTGCTGGATATTTGCAAGGCGCGATGGAAAAACATTATATTTTCAGAGAATTAAATCAATTGAATAGCTTCCTTATCGACAGAAAGAAATTACCGGTATTACCAAAAGCAATTTCAGACAAATTAGGGTACCAATTTTAACAACCTTAAATTAACTCCACTAACTTCTGTAAGACTAGATCAATTTCTTCTTTTGTGTTGTTTTTTGAAAAACTAAATCTTACTGTAATTTGATTGGGATTGGTGTTGATGGCACGAATTACATGACTGCCTGCCTCACTACCGGAAGAGCAGGCACTTCCGCCACTGGCACATATATTATTAATATCAAGGTTAAAAAGTAACATTTCTGATTTTTCTGTTTTTGGAAAGCTAACACTTAAAACAGTATACAAAGATTTGCCATTTACATCGCCATTAAATCCAACGCCCCTAATCTTCTCCAACAATTCAGATTGCATATAATTTTTCAAACCTGAGATATAAGCATGGTCTTTTTCATAGTTTTCTGTTGCGATTTCCAATGCTTTCGCAAATCCGACAATACCATATAAGTTTTCGGTTCCTGCGCGCATATTTCGCTCTTGTCCTCCGCCAAAAATAAAAGGCTTGATTCTTACATTTTCATTAATATATAACAATCCGACTCCTTTTGGACCATGAAATTTATGAGCTGCGCCTGTGATAAAATGAACGGGGGTATTTCTTAGATCAATTGGAAAATGTCCAACAGTTTGCACCGTATCAGTATGAAATAATGCATTAAATTTTTTGCAAAGATTACCAACTGTATGAATGTCGAGCATATTGCCAATCTCATTATTGGCATGCATTAACGAAACCAACGTTTTGTCGTTACTGTGAGATAGCAATTTTTCAAGATGTTCCAGATTGATATGCCCATTAGGTAATAATTTCACATAGCTCACTTTGATATGATCATCATGATCCAGATGTTCGATGGTATGTGATACAGCATGATGCTCAATGGGTGAGGTTATAATATGCTTACAATGCAAATCCCTTACTGAAGTTTGAATAGCTGTGTTGTTGCTTTCTGTACCCCCACTTGTAAAAAAGATTTCAGCCGGATGGGCGTTAAGAATTTTTGCTACAGATTTCCTGGCCTGTTCGATGGCTAACCTTGACTCTCTTCCATAAGAATAAATTGAGGAAGGGTTGCCAAATTTTTCTGTTAAAAAAGGCATCATGACTTCAAGAACATTGGCATCCAATGCAGTAGTTGCTGCATTGTCAAGGTAAATCCGACTCATAGCATATAGTTTAAGCAGTCAGCCTAAATAATTGATTCCTGTATATCTCTGATCAATCTCATCGCAATATTATCGGCGGTTGTTTCAAAATTACTTTCAGCATAGATACGGATAATAGGTTCGGTATTACTTGTACGTAAGTGGACCCAATCGTTATCAAATTCAATTTTTAGTCCATCTTCTGTATTTACAGGCTGTGATTTATATTTCTTTTTTATTTTATCAAAAACTGAATTAACATCTATGTTTTGTTCCAGCGTTATTTTATTCTTGCTGATAAAATAATCAGGATATGTATTACGAAGCTGCTTGGTACTCTTTTTTGTATTTGCAAGATGTGAGAGAAACAAAGCAATACCAACCAATGCATCACGACCGTAATGAAGTTCAGGCAAAATGATGCCGCCATTTCCTTCACCTCCAATTACGGCATTAACTTCCTTCATTCTATTGACTACATTCACTTCTCCAACTGCACTAGAAAAATATTCACCTTTGTACTTCAAGGTTATATCTTTTAATGCTTTGGTTGAAGACATGTTGCTTACAGTATTTCCCGGGTTTTTACTGAGCACATAATCCGCTACAGCCACCAATGTATATTCTTCTCCAAACATTGTGCCGTCTTCGCAAACAAAGCACAGTCTATCTACATCGGGATCTACAGCAATGCCCAAATGTGCTTTTTTAGAAACAACAGCCCTACTTAGTTCAGTTAGGTGTTCGGGCAATGGCTCGGGGTTATGAGCAAAATTTCCGGTTACATCATCATTGATAACGATAATATCTTCAACACCTAAAGCTTTTAAAATAGCAGGAACAGCAAGTGCGCCTGTGCTGTTTACAGCATCTACAACGATTCTAAAATTAGCTGCAGTGATTGCTTTTTTATCTACCATTTTATTCAATAGAATGGCATCTATATGAGCAGCGAGCATGTCGTTATTGACCTCAACACTACCTAATTTATCTACATCTGCAAAATTGAATGCTTCTTTTTCAGCTATATCTAAAATCAACCGACCCTCATCCCCACTGATAAATTCTCCCTTTTTATTGAGTAATTTCAATGCATTCCATTCTTTTGGATTGTGGCTTGCTGTTAGGATGATACCACCATCTGCTTTTAAAATTGTAACTGCCATTTCTACTGATGGCGTGGTGCTGAAATCCAAATCAATCACATCGATCCCTAAAGCACATAATGTTGAACAAACCAAATTTTTCACCATTTCGCCACTTATTCGACCATCTCTACCTACAACAACTTTAAAATTATGCTTTGCTTTTTTCTTTTCTGAAACTTGCATCAACCAAGTACCATAAGCTGCAGTGAATTTAACAATATCGGGGGGAGTAAGATTATCACCGGTACGTCCGCCTATAGTTCCTCTGATTCCTGAAATACTCTTAATCAATGACATGTAAAACCTATTTTTGGATTACAAATATAACAAAGAGTTGCGAGTTTATAGCATGAATGATGAACATCATTATTGAAATAGCCATAAGTGTTGAATAATGTGAACTTGAAATGACAACAATAACTGTAGAAGTTCAATGATAATAAGTAAAAAAGAATTTTTCGTCAATTTTTAATTATTACTTTTAAATCTTGACTTAATAAAATAAGCTTGAAAATGAGTAATTTTTTTTAAGCTCCCAAAGCTTAATTTTGCAACATGCAAGAAAATTGGTTCAAAGATTGGTTCAATTCTCCCTACTACCATATTTTATATAAAAATCGGGATGAAAGTGAGGCCATGAATGTTATTGACAAAATAATTACTCGCTTGCATCCTCCTTCCGGCTCAAAAATCATTGATATTGCTTGTGGTAAAGGAAGGCATGCTTTTCATTTGGCAAAATACCCTTTCGATATTACCGGCATCGACCTGAGCGAAAGCAGCATTGCAGAAGCATTAATCAATGAAAAAGAAAATCTTCATTTCTACACACATGATATGCGTCTGCCGTTCTGGATTAATTATTTCAATTACGCATTCAATTTTTTTACAAGTTTTGGTTATTTCAAAACCAACAAAGAAAATGAAAATGCCATTAGAACCATTGCTCAATCATTAGTGAGAGGCGGGCATTTTATTATTGATTACATGAACACTAATTATACCGCGTCTCATATCGTTCATAGTGAAGAAAAAAATATAGATGATATCAAATTTTCAATAATTCGCTGGCATGATGACCGTAAATTTTACAAGAAAATTATTATTGACGACCCTATGGTTTCAAATAGTATTGTATTTGTGGAAGAAGTTCAAAAATTTTCTGTTGGAGATTTTGAAAAATTATTCAAGATGCATGGTCTAATTATCAAATCCATACATGGCAATTATGATTTCAGTCGATACGATGAAACTGAATCTCCAAGGATGATTATTGTTGCGGAAAAATCATAACAAAACTAATTCATACAATTCTTGTAATTCCGCACAACACGTTCCTATGCAATGTATCCAATAATTATCATTTCGGGCTAAAGACGAGATGTTCCGATGGAACATTTTTAAACATTCGTGAATTTGACCTCACCCCCAACCCCTCTCCCGCGTGAGAGGGGAGCAATAAAAATTATTTACTGAAATTTAAAACCAGCCTTTG
>CANHLV010000156.1 GCA_947461495.1 Chitinophagaceae bacterium | reverse complement strand
TCTTGTGGTATGAACACCGTAAACATAATTTCTAATTTCAGCATCTTTGCCTTTTAATGCAGCCATGAAACTTTTACCATCCAAAGGCATCGTTTGGTTCTTATCTCCTCTTAATGATTTGGGATCTCCACCGGCTGCCTCATATAGAGTTGGCAAAACATCAATATATTGAGCCAATATACCTGTTCTGGTTCCGGGTTTAATAACTTTTGGCCACTTGGCTATGAATGCAGCTTTAAGTCCCATGTTATAACAAGTCCATTTGCCAAAAGGCAATGAAGCGCCATGTTCACTGGCAAAGATGAAGAGCGTATTGTCTTTGTTATTATTTTTTTCAATGAAGTTCAAGCAGTCTCCAACTAAGCTATCGGCATAGGTAATCTCTGCGTAATAACGAACTAAAGATTGTCTAGTTTCTTTGGTATCAACAAGAAATGAAGGCACTGTCAATTTCTTTGCGTTGTATTGATCAGGATTTCCACGATTCCAAGGTGAGTGAGGTTGATTGGTGGCAACAATAAGCAAATATGGTTTTGATTTGTCTTTGTTTATAAATGCCTCTGCATCGGCGAGATTGATATCTTGTCCCTGTCCATTATCACTGTTTCTACCACCTAAATAATCGAAAGGAAAATTAGCCAATGGTGCATAATGTTGTTTGCCGATTAATCCAACACGATATCCTAATTTGGTAAAGTCTTGAACTATACTGATGATATTATCATACACTTGAGCATGATTGGGATAAGATCCATTTTTTACAGGAAATAAACCTGTGTATAAGCTCTGACGTGTTGGTCCACACATAGCAGTTGCATTGTTCATGTTATCAAAACACAAACCTTCTTTTGCAAGTCGAGTAAGGTTGGGCGTATGTACATCCAAATTACCATATGGCTCACAAGCCACCGACATCATATCATCAGCCAAAAACAAAAGTATATCTGGCCTTTTTTCTTCAATATTTTTATTTGCTGTTTGTTTTTTTACATGAAGTGAAACTATATCTTCATCCGTATTTTTTTTAAACTCGTTTGACGACTTCGACGAAAGTCCGATAATTGATTTTTTTACTATTACATTCGAATTAGATTCCTTAAATCCATCGTTTTTAAATGTTGAAAATGCTAATGCCGAAATCAGCAACCCTCCACTTAGCATTTTAATAGAAGCACTTATCATTTTTATTTTTTTACTTTTAAATTTTGAATTTTTATTTGTCACTCACACACCTGAATCCCAAATGTTCCATGCCAGAATCCTGCGTGCTTTTCATTCTGCTTGAATTTCTGTAGCCACTGCAATAGGATTCATTACATAAGAAACTACCGCCTCTCATCACTCGCTTTGTTGCCAAAGGCTCATCGGGATCATAACTTTTTGCAGGGCCTTTAGGATTTACCACCAATTTTAGATTTTTAAGTTCTTCGTAATAAGTGTTATTATATAAATCCGAACACCATTCCCAAACATTTCCCGACATATCATATAAGCCATAACCATTAGGCATAAACGATTTTGCTGGAGCTGCATTATCAAATCCGTCTAAATTTTCATTCTGATTAGGAAAGCTTCCATGCCAGTGATTACATTGATAACTGCCTGAGTCTACAGGTGTATTTCCCCAACTGTAAATGGTATTTTTATTCCCACCTCTTGCAGCATATTCCCATTCTGCTTCCGTTGGCAATCTTTTGCCGGCCCATTTGCAATAAGCATTCGCATCATCCCAGCTGATATGGACTACAGGATATTTTTCTTTTCCTATGATATTTGATTGTGGTCCTTGAGGGTGTTTCCAATCTGCACCGTGCATCCATTGCCACCATTGACTATAATCATTTAGATTTACTGCTTCTGGCGTTTTTACAAAAACCAATGAAGCTGCTTTTAATAATTCTTTGTCAGGTTCAGGAGTATTCGGAGGTAATTGCTTTTTCAATTCATTCCAATCCACATCTTTTTCTGCAGTTGTAATATAGCCTGTAGCTTTTACAAATTTTTCAAATTGCTCATTGGTCACTTCTGTTGCATCCATGTAAAAGCCATTAAGCTTAACCTTATGTTTTGGAAACTCATCAGCTCTTGCTTGTTCATTGTCGCCACCCATCATGAATTCACCTGCAGGTATCCATACCATCCCAAAATGTGCGGAATCTGTAGTAATCGTTTTGTTATTTTTTTTTGACGATGAAGTGTTTTCAATGGCTCCAAATCTTTTAGGCAAAGACTTTGTACAACATGATTTTTGACCATTTGATTTTGCAGTGTCGCATGTTTTTTGTTGTGCGAAAATCGAACAGGTGTAAAAAAAAGTAACAACTAATATTATCAATTTATTGATTAATGTTACCAATTCATTTTTTCTGATAAAAAAATTATTCGAGTTATTTAGATTCATGAGCTTTAAAATATTCAATCATTTTATTTCTTAATTCCTCCGCTTTGTCAGTGTATTTTTTTTCGCTGATTACATTTTCTTTTTCTAAAGGGTCAGCAAGATAGTCATAAAGCTCCTCGCCTACTATTAAAGATTTATCAAAAGCGTCTGTACTTCTGAAATCATTTTTCATCCAAATGGTATATCTGTATTGAGCAGTTCTTAAGGAATAGCCCATCACTTTTGCTGATGCATAACCCAATCTATCTGTTTCAGGATCATTCCCACTTCTAGGATATTGGCTTACTGAATATTCTTTTACTGTACTCTCAGGCTTTTTCATCAATGGCATTAAACTCAATCCATCTAATGCAGCAGGGATTTTTAATCCGGCCAAGTCACAAAGTGTAGGAAAGATATCTACAAATTCTGTCTGTGCTTTTGTTTTATTTGATTTTAATTTAGGAGATGAAATAATCAATGGCGCATGTGTGGCTTGTTCGAAATTGGTATGCTTGCACCAAAGATTATGATCGCCCAAATGCCATCCATGATCTCCCCATAAAACAATAATTGTATTTTTGGTCAAACCTAATGAATCCAAGGTTTTTAATAAGATACCTACTTGCGCATCGGTGTAAGAAATGGCTGCGTAATAACCATGAATCAATTCTTTTTGTTTTTCAATAGGAAGCGATACTCCAAATTTTTTGGTATCAGAGAAACTAGATAAAGGTTCAATATCGGTATAGGCTCTTAATTCACCTGCATTGTGATAAGCTACATCAACAGCATTTTTTGTTTTTTCTTGAAAGGGAGCAATTGGCATTTTCTCTCTATCGTACAAATCCCAATATTTTTTAGGTGAAATAAAAGGAAGATGAGGCTTTGCAAATCCCACTGCAAAAAAGAATGGCTCAGTTTTTTTACTCAAATCTGCTAAAATATCTTTTGCCTGTAATGCATTGGCGCCATCATTGTAAGCATTATCAGGAGCATCAATACATTCCGTAGTTGGCTTTAATTTTTTAAGTGCATTCTCATTAGCTTCCGATTTTTTCATTCCCTGATCGATTCCCTGTTGATAATATTCCAACAAAGCTTTTTTTGTATCAGGTTGTTGATATCTTCCATTTGCTGGTTCTCCAAAACGTGGATCATAATATTTTAAATCTGTCTTGTAGTAAGGAACAGTCCATGATGGTTTATCTAAATCCTTATCAACATCACGAGGGTCATATACTTTACCTATTCCCTGAGTGGAATAACCTTGACTAGCAAAATATTGCGGAATAGAAAGAATATCAGGATTAACATTACGCATTGGCGTTTTCAAATCCCAAACTTTTGTATAATCAGGTCTTTTCCCTGTCATCAAGCTGGCTCTGGTTGGGCCACAAACAGCCTGTTGACAATAATTATTTAAGAACACAGTTCCCATTGCAGCTAGTCTGTCGATATTTGGTGTTTTAATCATTGAGTCACCGTAGCATCCCAAAATTGGTTTTAAATCATCGATAGCGATAAACAAAACGTTTGGTTTATCATTCTTTTGAGAAAAGCTATTGAAACCTATACATTGTATTAAAACTACAAACAGAAAGATTTTAGACACGATATTTTTTTTCATTTTTTCTTTATGATTTTTCAAGCCCGCTTTAGAGTGTAATTGTTGCTGTATGTTTAATTGAAATTTTAAAAAAGTTTACTGCACCTCTTTAATTTAAGAGAGCCCTCAGTTAATTCAGGGCTCTCTTTTATAATTTGATGATGATTCTATTTGGTAATTTGATAATTGTTTTCCAACCATTACCAAATTATCTTCCCCCTTTGGGGGATTTAGGGGACCTAATACTTCACCACTCTCGTTGTCTTCACACTATTTCCTTGTTTCACTTCCACCAAGTATGAACCAGATTTCAAGTCGGAACCGATATTCAAAGTTTGATAAGGCGCAACCTTAACCGACTTGATAAATCTGCCCTGAACATCCAGAATTCTTACCACTACTTCTTGCTGATCTGCTGTGATCACTTGCAAGTTGAAATTGCAAGTAGTTGGATTAGGGAATACTTTCACTTCCATTTGTGCAGCATCATTTGCAAACAATGCTTTGGTTTGGGTTGTGTTTCCCATAATCGGTGACGCTGGACATGGGGCTAATCTTACATTAGCGATTTTGTAGCTGCTTGCACCACAATTATTAATAGCTCTAACTGCAACTGCTCCATCTATCAATCCTGATGTGTATGATACGGTGATACTTATTGTACCTTGTCCACTGATGATTGTTCCTCCGGAAGGAATTGTCCACTCTAATGATGTTGCATTTCCAGGTAAAGATGCTACAGCATAACTATAAACTCTGTTTGGACATGATGCTAGGTTTATGATATCAATATTTCCCGGAGTAGAAGGTACTAATCTTGAAATACTCAATGATCTTGCATTGCTTGTACCACAACCATTCGTAGCTGTCACTGATAATGAACCTCCAGTGAATCCTAATGGATACCTGAAGCTAATCACATTAGTGCCTTGACCGCTTACATTGGTAACACCTATTGGTAATGACCAATTGTAACTTGTAACATTGCTTGCTGCAGCTACACTATACACTGCATTAACTCCAGTATTTCCGATATAAGCACAAGCATTTGTAGGGCCGCTTATCAAACCTGGTGTAGAGGGATTGTTGCGACTTACCAAGATACTTCTTGATCCACTGGTTCCACAACTATTTACTGCCTGAACCGTG
>CANHLV010000155.1 GCA_947461495.1 Chitinophagaceae bacterium | reverse complement strand
ATGGATGAGGCAGAACAGCTCTGCGACAGAATCGCCATTATGGACGAAGGCCGTATTATCAAACTTGATTCTCCCGATAAAATGATTGACGAACTGGTAGAAAGCGGATTTGAAAGACCCAAACAAGTCAAAGCCGCCAATCTCGAAGATGTTTTCATACATTTAACGGGCAAAGAGATGAGAGATGAATAAAGTTCTGTTTATTTGCAAAATATTTTAAAACAAAAAAACAATATAAATGAAGAAGTTATTTTTATGTTTTCTGGCTGGTGGTTTACTTGTGAATTTTTCTTTTGCACAAGGAAAAAAAACTCAGGATAAAAAAACAGCTGAACCTGCAAAATTTGAATTGAAAAATGGAGTAGATAGTTTCAGTTATGCAGCCGGAGTCAACATCGGTCAGAATATGAAAGACCAGGGAATTACAGAATTGAACATAGAAGCTATGTCAAAAGCACTTGAAGAAATCATTCAAGGGAAACCTACTTTACTTAACAAAGAACAAGCCAATATGACATTACAACAAAAATTACAAGATTTCGCAAAGAAAAAAGGGGATGCTGAAAAAGCAAAATGTCAGAATTATTTTGATGAAAATAAAAAAAGACCTGGTGTAATCTCATTACCTAATGGATTGCAATATGAAATCATGAAGGCAGGTGAAGCCAATGGTATGAAACCTACTCCTATTGATACTGTTGTGGTTGATTATGTAGGTACATTAATCGACGGAACTGAATTTGATAATTCTATCAAAAGAGGCGAACCAGCAAGTTTTCCTTTAGGTGGTGTAATAAGGGGCTGGACTGAAATTTTACAATTGATGACCAAAGGCTCTCATTGGAAAGTATACATACCAAGCGAATTGGGCTATGGTGAAAGAGGTGCTGGTGGTGCTATCCCTCCAAACGCTGCCTTGATTTTTGAAATTACATTAAGAGACATCAAACCTGCTGTTACAAAATAATGGATTCAATTATTTATCCCATCGGGAAGTTTATCGAGCAACCTTACTCCGAACAAGAATTACGAGACAGGTTGCTCGATATTCGTTTTATGACTCAATCGCTTGAGCTTACCGTTTCCAACCTCGACGAATTTCAACTGGATACACCTTATAGAGATGGAAGCTGGACAGTAAAACAAGTGGTACACCATCTGGCGGATAGTCACATGAACGCATTCATTCGCTGCAAACTGGCTTTAACGGAAGACAACCCCACCATCAAGCCATACGACCAAAACACTTGGGTGAATACCCCTGATGCAGCCAATGTTCCTATCAATGTGTCGATTACTTTATTGCATGCTTTGCATTTGAGATGGCATGAGTTCTTCATCAATCTTAATGAAAAAGATTTTGAAAGAACGGTGATGCATCCAGAATACAAAAGACAAATGTCGCTTTGGTTTATTCTTGGTTTATATGCATGGCATGGCAAACATCATATCGCTCAAGTGCAGGCATTGAAAGACCGCATGAGCTGGTAATACTATATCATGGATGTAAAAATCATTTCTTCAGCGTATCTCAATAAGCATCAGTATTTCACTGCGCGTCAGGATGCATATCAATTGGCTTCCGGAAAAATTGTAGATCCTTATTTTGTGGTGGAACTACCTGAAAGCGCTACAGCAATGGCCGTTACCACAGACAATCAAATTTTGTTGGTGAAACAATATCGCCATCCTGTTCAGCAATATTCAATAGAATTGCCCGGTGGATTTATTGATCCCAACGAAAATCCTGATGATGCCATAAAGCGTGAATTGCTTGAAGAGACAGGATATGAATTTGAAGAAGTTTATTATTTAGGAACAACAGCCGCCAATCCCGGTGTACTGAATAATTTCACCAAACTATTTTTAGCAATAGGTGGAAAAAAAGTAAAAGCTCAGCAATTGGATGCCAATGAAGAAATTGACATCATGCTAAAGCCAATCGAGGAAGTCAAACAAATGTTATCCAACAGTGAATTCATCCAAAGCATGCACGCACTTTGTTTGTTTTATGGATTTGAGAAATTAAAGTCCTTGGGTTATTGATTCACCTCTGCCAGTATAAAGAAACTTCCACACACAACAATTACATCATTTTCATTCGCTGTTTTTTTTGCGGTGGTTATGGCTTCATTCACATCATCATAACTTTCTCCAGCTAGGTTTCTTTCATTTGCCAATGCTTTAAGTTCTGCATGAGGAAGCGCACGGGGGATATGTGCATTGGTAAAATAATAATTCGCTTCTTTTGGCAATAATTCAAGTACAGAGGAAATGTCTTTGTCATTCACAAAGCCAATGACAAAATGATAATTGGAGTTAGAGTGATTGTCTTTTAATTGTTGTAACAATGCGCTGATGCCATCTTTGTTATGTGCTACATCATGAATGCATAAAGGAGCTTCAGAAACCACGTCCCATCTTCCTTTCAGACCAGTAATGGTTTTTACGTTTGCCAGTGCGGATTTTTCATTGGCCTCATCGATTTTAAATCCAAGTGTTGCCAGAATTTTTTCCGCTGCTAAAACAGTTCTTAGATTTTTTAATTGATAGTTGCCGTTGAGATCAAGTGTGAAAATTTCAGTATGTTGATTTGATTTATCTGTAACCTTGCATTTTAAAAATTGGTGACTATTTTCAATTACACTTGCTTCATAAATTTCTGATGCGAAAAAAATAGGAGCCTTCATTTCATTGGCTTTCTTTTCAAATACAGGTTTTGTTTCTTGTAAATATTCTCCAATGACAACAGGTGTATTGCTTTTGATAATGCCTGCTTTTTCGAATGAAATGGCCTCTAGCGTATTGCCTAATAAGTTCGTGTGGTCGTAACCGATATTGGTAATGATTGAAAGTAAAGGATTGATGATGTTCGTACTGTCGAGTCTGCCGCCGAGACCGGTTTCTATAACAGCAATATCAACCTGTTGCAAAGCGAAATATTCAAAAGCCATGGCAACAGTGAGTTCGAAGAATGAAGGTTGAATATTCTTACAAATGCTTTTTGTTTTTTCAGTAAAAGCAACAACGAAATCTTGGTCAATCATCTTTCCATTGATACGAATTCTTTCACCGAAATCTTTGATGTGAGGAGAAGTGTACAATCCAGTTTTGAATCCTTGTTGATGCAACATTGCCGCCAGCATATGGCTCGTACTTCCTTTGCCGTTAGTACCGGCTATATGAATGGATTTGAATTTATTTTGTGGATTTCCTAAAGCTTCACAAAGCGCTACAGTATTGTGTATGTCTACTTTGTAAGCAGCTACACCTATTCGTGAAAACATGGGCAGTTGTGAGTATAGATAGGATAAAGCTTCTTCGTAAGTCATTGTATAAAAATAAATACAATTTCTTATCGAGAGAACTTTTAATTCACATCAAAAACAAATTGAACAGTAACATTGGATTCGTTGTCTGAAGCATCAAATTTTATGTTGCCCAAGTAATTACTGACGGCATTGGCATAAGCCTGGCTTCGACTGGTACTCCCTTTGTCAAAACCAACAAACTTTCCTTGCCCAGATGGAGATACTTTAATAATAGCATATATCGTAGCCTTGCTGAGTTCGCCTTCAAATTTATAATGCTTAACGATTTTTCTGTTCCCTTTGGTTACTTTAGGTCCGCCTGTTGCAGCTCCATTTTTACCGCCGCCAGGAGAACCTGTATCGTCTTTTTTATTCGGATTTTTTCCTTGTGACGTAAAAGAATTGTCTTCATCATTATTATTGCCATTATTATTTTTAGCAGGACCTTGATAAGTGATTCTAGGCTTTGTAGTTGAATTATTTGTTTTTTCTATTTGCGTAGTTTTGGGTTTTTCGAGCGAGGGATTGGCTTTTGTGTTATTATTTTTTACAATAGGAGCAGCATCAGCATCATTTTCATCTGGTGGAGTTATATTGTCGTTGGATGATTGGTCGGGTGGAGTAGGTGTATTAATATTTTCTTGATTAGTTGAAGGAGTACCTTTTATCATGGGTTGTTCCTCTCCATATCCTTCATAATCATTGCCTAAATCTATAACAATTTGATCTTGAATAAGTGGAGGTGCAGGAGGTAAGTCAGACCACCTGATAAAAATAAACAAAAGCAAAAGTATGCCGCAAATGATAGCGGTATAAACTGCTGCTTTTTTGTTTTCTTCAGTAGAAAAAGTTTGTATCATGGATAATTGATTAAAACTAAAAGTAAAAAATTAAACAGCAAATGAAATAAATTCAGCTTAAAAATTCAAATGTCTACTGATATTTTAACAAAATTAAGGGATTAAACGGGAAATCATGTTTTGTTTCGTTCGCCAAATAGCATGCTGCCAATTCGAATCATAGTGCTTCCACATTCGATAGCGATTTTAAAGTCGGCACTCATGCCCATGCTCAAAGTTTGGAGTTTGGGGTTTGGGGTTTGGGGTTCGTTGTTTATGGTTTGTTGTTTGTTGTTTGTTGTTTGGAGTAAACTCTTTAAATAGGCGAATTCGGATTTTATGATTTGTTCGTTGTCGGTGAAGCTGGCCATGCCCATGAGGCCGCAGATATTGACGAATTCGAGTTCGGGGGAAGTGGAAATTACATGTTGAAGTTCCTGCTCATCCATTCCGAATTTTGTTTCTTCTTTAGCGATGTAAATCTGCAAAAGGCAATTTATTTTTCTGTTTATTTTTTTGCCTTGCTTGTTGATTTCGATTAACAGTTTCTCACTATCAACACCATGAATGAGATGCACAAATGGCGCGATGTATTTTACTTTGTTAGATTGAAGATGACCGATAAAATGCCAGTGAATGTCTTTAGGTAATTTCTCATGTTTCTCAACCAACTCCTGCACATAATTCTCTCCGAAATCTCTAACACCTATTTCATAAGCTTCCTGAAGATCTTCAAAAGGCTTTGTTTTGGAAACAGCGATGATGGTAATTCCCGAAGGGATAGATTTTTTAAGTGAATTGTATTTTTCGATGTTAAACATGAGGAAATGTAAAATGTAAAATATCCAATGTAAAATAGCCTGCCCCGATACCTCTGGGTAAAAGTGGGATTTAAAACCACAAATGAAATTTCAAACATAACACCAAACACCAAACAACTTTCCCCTTTGGGAGATTGAGGGGGCTTCCAAACATTTACTTAAGTATCGTTCT
>CANHLV010000154.1 GCA_947461495.1 Chitinophagaceae bacterium | reverse complement strand
CGAAAGGTTGCCCTGAAAAAACAAGGTTAGCTTTTTCAGGCATATTAAATCCAATTCCCGACATGGCTACACCATTTTGTTTCACTTCGAATTTTACATGTTGATCTTTTAGCAATTTCGAATAACCAGAATTGGTGACGTTTCTGGCTACAAAAACAGGTCGCATGTTTTCTGGTCCGAATGGTTCCATTTGAGAAATGATATTAAAGAAGGTCTGATTGATTTCAGAAAAATTAAGATTAGCATCAATAGTGATTTCTGGAATGAGCATATCATCCGTAACATTTGCAGTAACAACGGCTTCAAATTTTTCAGTAAACTTTTCAATATTCTCCGGAAGCATAGAAAGTCCTGCAGCAGCAAAATGTCCGCCGAATGCAAGGAGATATTCTTTACATTGATAAATGGCTTCGTAAAGGTTAAAGCCTTTGATGCTTCTTGCGCTGCCTGTGGCAATGCCATCACTTTGTGTAAGAACGATTGTTGGTCGATAATGATGTTCTATCAATCTAGAAGCTACAATTCCAACAACGCCTTTGTGCCAATTTTCATTAAATACAACACATGATTTTTTGTTGATCAGATATTCATTGTTGTTTATTATTTCTAAAGCTTCTTGTGTGATCGAAGAATCCGCTTCTTTTCTTTCTGTATTGTCTGATTGTAGTAGCTCACCTAATGCCAATGCTTCTTTTTCATCTTTCTCAATAAATAGTTGAACTGCTTTTTTTGCATCATCCATTCTGCCTGCAGCATTAATTCTTGGTGCAATTACAAATACCACATTTGTGATCGTTAACTTCTTTTTTATTGAGCCTAATTTAATGAGTGTGCTGACACCCAACGAAGGATTTTCGTTTATTTTTTTTAATCCATAATAAGCGAGAATTCTGTTTTCGCCATTCATGGGTACAATGTCTGCTGCAATGGCAATTGCTACAAGGTCAATATATTCTAAGTATGATGTTTCTGGTAATTTAAAATGAGTAGCCAATGCCATCATTAATTTAAAGCCTACGCCACAACCACATAATTCTTTATAAGGGTAGTTGCAATCGGCTTGCTTTGGATTCAGTATGGCAACTGCTTTAGGTATCTCCGGTCCGGGAAGGTGATGGTCGCATACAATAAAGTCAATGCCTAACGTAGATGCATACTCGATTAATTCAACTGACTTGATGCCGCAGTCAAGACAGACAATTAAAGTAAATTCATTTGCTTTTGCAAAATCAATTCCTGCTTTGCTTACTCCATATCCTTCTTTGTAGCGATGTGGAATGTAATAGTCAGTTAATGCTTCATCATGAATCGAAGTGAGGAATTGGTAAAAACTTGCAACAGAGGTAGTGCCATCAACATCGTAATCACCAAAAACAAGTATTTTTTCTTTTTGAGAAATAGCATTTTCAATTCTTGCAACGGCTTTGTGCATGTCTTTCATCAACCATGGGCTGTGAAGCTTCTCCAATGATGGTCTGTAAAAATCTTTGGCCACTTCAAAGTCAGTGATGCCACGAGACACAAGAATATTACAAATCGTTTCACTGATTTTTAATTGTTCCCGTAGTAATGATGTCTGATTTACATCTGAGGGTATGATATTCCACCTTTTTTCCAATGTTAGTATTTTCTGTCTGTTGTGTAACGAACCAAATCTTCCAAAGCGTCTCTTACTGGTCCCTGGTTAAATCGGTTTAGAATTTCAAGCGCTTCATCTCGATAGCTTTCCATTTTTTGTTCTGCATAAGCAAGGCCACCTGATTCTGTAACTTTTTCGATTACAAAATTAATACCTGCTGTAGTTTTGTTTTCATTTTTTAGAATGTATATTAACTTTCTTCGAGTGTTTTTATCCACTTTATTCAAAGTGTAAATAATCGGCAGGGTTAGTTTTTTTTCTTTAATGTCATTTCCGGTAGGCTTGCCGATTTTATCGCTTCCATAATCAAATAAATCATCTTTTATTTGAAAGGCGATGCCAATTTTCTCTCCAAAGGATTTCATTTCATTGGTGATATTCAAATCCTTACTAGTACTGTAAGCTCCAACACCACAAGCGGAAGATAATAATGAAGCAGTTTTATTTTTGATGATTTCAAAGTAAATATCTTCGCTAACGTTTAATTTTCTTGACTTTTCTAATTGCATCAGTTCGCCTTCACTCATTTTTTTAACAGCATCTGATAAAATATGCAAATGTTCGAAATCATCGTTGGATGTGGAAAGTAGAAGTCCTTTAGACAAAAGATAATCTCCAACCAATACAGCAATTTTATTTTTCCAAACAGCATTAATAGACAAAAAGCCTCTGCGTTCAAGGGATTCGTCAACCACATCATCATGTACAAGTGTTGCAGTATGCAGCAATTCTACCAAAGCGGCTGCGCGATAAGTGGATTCATTTACCTCGCCATGCAATTTTGCACTTAAGAAAACAAACATCGGTCTGATTTGCTTGCCTTTACGTTTGATGATAAATTTCATTATCCTGTCTAATAAAGGCGTATTGCTTTTTACTGCTTCTTCGAATTTCTTTTCGAAAACACTTAACTCTTCTTTTATGATATTAGTTGCGAGCTTCATTTTAATTATTGGGCAAGTTAAGGAAGGTTCTAGGCCTTGCAAATTATTTTCATAAAAAAGGGAACTTTATTATGAAAGAACAAGATCAAAATTGCAAATTGTTACAGAATTCGCCCGTTTTTATAAGAAATTGACGTATAAATGATTCTGATGTAAATAAATCATAATTTTTTTTGGTTTTTGTTTAGTTCTTGGATAAATTTGCCACATACAAAGTTGTATATTTAGAAAAATATTAATTATTAAAACATGCAAAGCAAAAAGTACACATTATTATTGGCTATGTTTTTCCTTACTTTAGGAACTGCATTTGCTCAAAAATCAACAAGTGGATACGACGTTTACGATTCCACTGTAATTACCAGAAAAGGTCAGCCACAACAAAACGAATTCTGGAACAACACTTATAATTTCCCTTCAAAACCACGCAATATGTGGGAAGTGGGTTTGTCTGGTGGTTTGTTTAATGTTTCTGGTGATGTGCCTAGCGTAATTCCTACATTTGGTTTTGCTGCTCACGTTAGAAAATCTTTAGGTTATGTATTCTCATTGAGAATGCAATATCTTTATGGAACTGCAAAAGGATTGAATTGGAATGCATCTGAAAACTATGCGAAAAATACGCCTATTTCTCAGTACTATAGTGCTCCAGTTAATGGTGGAACTACTATTCCCGGTAGAAATGCAGAAGTTGTTTATTACAACTATAAAAACAAAACTCAGGACTTAAGTCTTCAGGCTTTGGTTTCTTTGAATAACATCAAATTTCATAAAAACAAATCTAGTTGGGTAATGTATGGTGGTGCCGGTATTGGAGCTACTACTTACGAAACCAACTTAAATGTAAGAAATGAAGCTGCAGGAACAACTTACAGCGATTTGTTTACTAGCATTTATAACAACAATACTAACATTTACAAAAACAGAAAAGACATCCGTAAAAAGTTAAAAGATGGCATGGATGACACTTACGAAGAAGCAGCACAATCTAATGGAGTTCGCAGACCTGAATTAGGTGGGCAAACGCTCCAATTTTCATCATCAATTATTTTTGGTGTAGAATTCAAATTGGCTAAAAGAATCAATATCGCAATTGAAGATCGTCACACATTCATTAAAGATGATTTGCTTGATGGACAACAATGGCAAGAGAACCCATACGGAGATGCTGCGTTATCTTCAAATTGGGATTCTTACAATTACCTTTCAGTTGGCTTGAATTTCAATCTTGGAAAGAAATCAGTTGAGCCATTATGGTGGATCAATCCACTGGATTATGTTTATAGCGAACTTAATAACCCTAAACACACCAAATTCCCTAAACCAGTATATGATGATGCAGATGGTGATGGTGTTATCGATCAGTTAGATCGTGAGCCAAATACACCTGCTGGAGCTTCTGTTGATACTCATGGCGTTTCAAGAGATACTGATGGTGACGGTGTTCCTGATTACAAAGACAAACAATTAATCACACCTTCTGAGTGTCAACCTGTTGATGCTGATGGTATAGGAAAATGTCCAGAACCAGAATGCTGCAAAAATCCACCGCCACCAGTTGTAGTTGAATGTCCTTCTGATTATCCAAGTCTTTCTTATAAAGGAAATGGAGCATCAATGACAGCAGATATTAAAGCATTACTTACAGTAGTAGCTTCAAAACTAAAAGCTAATCCTAAATGTAGCATAACAGTGAATGGCTATCCAGAAGCTTCAAAAGCGGCTCAAGCTGTATGTCAACAAAGAGTGGATGCTGTTAAAATGTATTTGATTCAGAAGGAAGGTATCAGTGCAGAAAGAATTTCAACAAATTGCGAAGTTGGAGGAGGAGATAAGAATACCATCGACATCAAATCGAACTAATTTTTCTAAATTGCTTTTTGCTATATAAAAAAGAAGCCATCTCAATATTGAGATGGCTTCTTTTTTATTGAAATATTTCGGCACAGTTTTTTATATGTAGAAGTATTAACAAGAGTTTTCACAAGATTGTGTGATTATAAATCTGTTTTTTGAATAAAATCCATTAGATTTGCCCCTCTTTATGAAACAGCTTAAATTAATCTTTTCACTTTTGCTGATATTGGGAATACAAACTTCATGTAGCAAGTTTGTGAAAATTCAGAAAAGTAAAGATTATGAGTATAAACTCTCCAAAGCTGACGAGTATTTTGATAAAAAAAAATACCATTTTGCGCAACAGTTATATGAAGAATTATTCCCTGTTTTCAAGGGAACGCAGAAATTTGAAGATCTTTATTATAAGTATGCGTATTGTTTTTATAATGATGGATTTTACAGGGATGCTGAAAATCTTTTCAAAGGATATCTTGAAGTGTTTCCAAACAGTGTGAAATCTGAAGAGGTAGATTTTATGAGAGCTTATTGCTATTATAAATTATCTCCAAAAATTGAGCTGGAACAAGTAAATACACTTAAAGCGATGGGTATGATGCAAACTTTCATCAACACGCATCCAGGGTCTGAAAGAAACAAAGAAGCTACAGAAATTATCGACAAATGCAGGGTAAAGCTTGAAATGAAGGAATATAGAGGGGCAGAATTGTATT